>JAJYFP010000187.1:475-2518 GCA_021790855.1 Actinomycetes bacterium | reverse complement strand
GATGTGCGATCCGTCGACGTCGGCGTCTGCGAGGATGATCACCTTGTGATATCTGATCTTTGAGACATCGAACTCGTCGCCGATTCCCGCTCCAATAGCGCTTACTAAAGCTTGTATCTCTAGATTCCCAAGCATCTTGTCCACTCTGGAACGTTCCACATTTAGGATCTTTCCTCGAATCGGAAGGATCGCTTGGGTCCTTGGGTCTCTCGCCTCCTTCGGCGATCCACCGGCGCTGTTTCCTTCTACGATAAAAATCTCCGATTCCGAAGCATTACGGGAAGAACAGTCCACTAACTTTCCGGGAAGACCAGCCCCTTCGAGAGCTGACTTTCTCCTAGTGAGGTCACGGGCCTTTCGTGCTGCTAGTCGTGCTTGGGAAGCGAGGATTGCCTTCTGGACTATCTGAGTTGCCTCTTTGGGGTTCTCCTCGAGCCATTCGGAGAGCTTGTCGTTGGTGGCCCTCTCGACGAGGGATCTGATCGAAGGATTTCCTAACTTGGTCTTTGTCTGCCCTTCAAAATGCGGGTTGGTCAACTTGACGGCGACGATTGCCGTCATTCCTTCCCTGACATCCTCTCCGCTTAGGTTGTCGTCTTTCTCTTTGATCAGGTTCTTGGCCCGGCCGTAGCGGTTGATGACATTAGTGAGGGCTTTTTTGAAGCCCTCTGCGTGCATGCCGCCCTCTTGGGTTGAGATTCCATTGGCGTAACTGTGAAGGCCTTCGTTGTATGCGGTATTCCATTGGAAGGCCACTTCAACCTCTTGGGACTCCCCAGCGGCAGACTCTTTTACTTCGTAATAGCCGACCTTTTTGAAGAGGGCCTCTTTAGGAGAGTTCAGGAACTTTACAAAGTCCACAATTCCGCCGTCAAACTTGTATTCAACCTTCTCCGAAGTTGGGTCTTTTTGGTCCTCAAAGACAATTCTGAGACCCTTATTCAAATAGGCGATTATTTCTAGCCTCTCGAGCACCTTCGCCGCCTGGAATTCGGTCTCTTCAAAGACCGTAGGATCTGGCCAGAAGGCAATAGAGGTACCACGTCTACCCCTGGGAGAAGGCCCAACGTCCATGAGCGGCCCATCGGGCTCTCCGCCATTGGAAAAGCTCATCCGATAGCGCCGCGATCCTCGATCGATCTCAAGATCTAACTTCGAGGAGAGGGCGTTGACTACGCTAACCCCGACTCCATGGAGTCCGCCCGATACTTGATAGCCACCCGATCCGAACTTGCCGCCGGCATGAAGAACCGTCATCACGATCTCCGCTGCGGACTTTGTTGGGTCGCTTGAGTGTGGATCGACGGGTATTCCTCGCCCATTGTCGACGACCTTACATCCCCCATCTTTCAAGAGGGTTACATAAATCTCGTCACACTCTCCGGCCATCGCCTCGTCCACCGAGTTGTCGACGACTTCCCAAATGAGATGGTGAAGTCCGGAAGGACCGGTCGATCCGATGTACATTCCGGGCCGCTTTCTCACCGGTTCCAAACCATGGAGAACGGTGATGTCCTCCGCTGTGTAATTTGACAACCCAGATTCCCCGCGCGAACGCGGGTCGTTGGCACTCATAGCCATAAAGAAGACCTCACCAGATCAAGGGGCGGCAAAATCCCGAAAGAGCCCTAACGGACGACCTCTTGCCATTACGATTTACGCTTTAACCCTAGTCGGAATTCCTACATTTTCGTCTATGTACTGGTCAACAAAAATTAGCCCTGAACTGCATTTCTGTCTTTGAGTCGAAGCTTTAGTGCTAGTGGAGTTCCGTCTTTAGCCAGACGTTTTTCGATTTGGGATCGCTTCATTCTAAAAAGGGTGAGCATTTGTACGCTAAAGACAGAAACTTCGACGGTTTCTTCGGTCACTCTCTCAATAGCAAAGCCGGAAGTAAACTGTTCGCCAACGACGTCTTTGAGCACTTCAAAAACACTTTCATACTCAGAAGAAGGTCTTAGCTCTAACCAGGATTCGATCCTTTTCAGTGCGATTTGTATCGGCTTTAAATCACCCATCAAGTCGACCCCCATGTACCGAAAC
>JAJYFP010000187.1:0-465 GCA_021790855.1 Actinomycetes bacterium | reverse complement strand
TGCCACTGTATCGACACCATCTGGAAGCGCCGTGGCACTAAGCAGTATCTGTCCTTCTGGGATGAGCTCTAGTAGACTCTTTGACCTACTTGAGTCGAGCTCGGACAGTATGTCGTCTAATAGAACGATCGGGGTCTCCTTCGCCACATCTTCGAGCAGTCGACACATCGCAGCTTTAATGACGTAGGAGATCGTCCGTTGCTCGCCTTGAGAAGCACACGCTCTAGCCGGCATCTTTCCAAGGACTACCTCGATGTCGTCTCGGTGTGGTCCGACTGAGGTAACCTGACGCCTCAAGTCGTCCCTTCGACTTTTTAACAAGGCATCCCCGAGTGGTCCAGAAAAGCTCGAAGAGTAGCCGATCTCCAGCGAGTCCCTCTTTTTGGAGAGTTTATGATAGAGCTCCTGGGCTAGAGGTTCCAGCCGAGATAAGGCGGCGATCCTCCGTCTTATTAGCTCCGTACC
>JAJYFP010000186.1 GCA_021790855.1 Actinomycetes bacterium | reverse complement strand
CATCTGGAGTAGATGCAATACCTACTATTGGTTTATTTAGTGGATGACCACCCATAGATCCGTAGAACCCAGCGTCTCCAAAGGTAAAGATACCACCGTCTGATGCGACCTCCCAGTACCCTTTACCATCTGGAGTAGATGCAATACCTACTATTGGTTTATTTAGTGGATGACCACCCATAGATCCGTAGAACCCAGCGTCTCCAAAGGTAAAGATACCACCGTCTGATGCGACCATCTCGTAACCCGGGCTCGAAACCGCAGAGGCAAGGTTCGAGCCGCCAAGTCCAGAAACCTTTGACGGCTGAGCTACAGTTACGTGAAAAAGTAACACGGAGAGGACCAAGGCAAAAGGGATTATCGCATCGCTTACAGCACTAAGAGCCCTTCTCAGATAGCGAGACTCCAAGACAGCCCATAGGCGCTTCCCATTTTCTTGAGCCTTCAACTGCCTCATACCTCTTTCAACTCCATACCTAAAAGGGGGACAACCCGACTGCTAGGTTACACCTACTACACAACTCTCGATCAACCGACACATACGAAGAGTCGCTCTTTATCGGTCATCTCCAATCGCCAACTTATCCTCTAACTTTCTGACCTCAACTACCTGGAGCTAGCGACACAGACACTATCTCTACAGAACTTTTCTATCTGCCGTCCTTTGACGCAGTGGGAAACTTACAGTTACGCATCACTCATAATCGACAGCTTTAGCGTTCTTCTTTATCAGGAACCATCCAACAGACCTAAGCATCAATTTATCTAGCGATCCCTCCCCTTACGGCTGCTTAGACCATCGAAGTAAGGTGCTAACTCGACCTCTCTTAGTCCGTGTTTTGGCTGAAAGACGATGGCTCTTTTTTGCTTAACTCGAGCAAGCTGGAAAGGTTCCAAAAGAGGAGACTCTTTCAGTCTTGTCGACCGAGACAGACTGCTACGTCTTCGATCCTTACTCTCTCCAAAGGTTGCTTCTTTGGATATCTTCACACCAGATAACAGTGACAAAGTCCTCAAAGTGTCGGGATCGGCTACGCCAGGCAAGACCACAGTGGTTCCAAAGAGTGTAAACATACCCTTTGAAAGCTTTGGCCATCGGGCCTCAGCCTGAGAGAGATCCTGCAAACATGCGAGTAGGCAGAGATTTTGACTCGCACCTTCAGAGAGGATAGAAGCCAGGTTAGGAAGTGGTGCGATATTAGCCATCTCATCTAGGAAAAGTGCTACTTTATCCTTCGATCCAGTACGACTAAGAGTAAACGCTTCCTCACGTATACGGTCTACGAGGGAGACCACTAAAGGCGCAACAACTTTTTGCACTGAAGAGGGCGCTACGATAAATAACGTGTCTTTGGATCTCACAAAGTGATCAGGCCGGAAGGTATAGTCCTCTCCTACATCTAAAGCACCGTCAAATCTATACATCGACAACGCTCCAGAGGTGGAAGAAAAGATAGCCGAGCGCTCCCTCTCCTCGCTCTGTTCGATACTTGATAGTATTTGAAGAGCCCTGAACGCACCGCTCGCGCTCAATATGGCCTTGGGCTCCTCGAGCGACCTCACGTCTATCCAACCTACGACATCGGCTATCGGTGCTTCTGCTAAGTTAGCCGCCACAAGAAGTGGCGCAAGCAACGCCTTTGCCCTCTCCGACCAGTGTCGGTCAGCGCCGCTTGAAATACCCAAAGCAACGTCTACACAGATATCAGCAGCTTTCACGGCACCATCCAACGAGGAAGCAGCCTCAATAGGAGACCAACTCGCTCGTCTTACACTCTCTTTCTTCTTTAGGTCGGTAGTGTTAGACGGATCGAAAAGCCAAACGTTGCCACGTTTAGACCTCTCCGCAACGGTAGCATCGAGTACGTCACCTTTGGTAGACGTAACGACGGCTGGCCCATCAAAGCTCAACAAGTTTGGTATCACTAGCGACGAGGTCTTACCCGAACGCGGCGGGCCTAACACCAATAGATGGGACTCAGGTTCGCTAAATGAGGCTCTAGAGCCTTGATAGCCTAGGAAAAACATCAAGCCATCCTCTCAGGTATTTAAGATAAGCTAACCACCTGGGAGTCGATGAACTCCAATATCTCATCTTTAGAGTAGCCGAGTCTCTCCAAAACCTCGTTAGCTCCACTGCTAGTTGTCTCCAACGCTTCCTCGCCTGTTGACACAGGCACCTCGGAAAACTTAGGTGCTGAAGCGGGTTGCACAACTCCCTTTAACGTGACAAAGGAGTCCCTTTGCATGTTATGTGGGTGTTTCGGAGCTTCTTCTAAGGTCAATACCGGTGTCACGCAGGCATCTTTATCAAAAAATATCTCAGCCCACTCGTCACGATCTCTCGTTAAGAACTCGTCTTCAAACGCCCGCTCCATATCGTTCCAAGTCGACCTGTCGTACTGGCTAGTACATGCCTTAGAGTCACTTAGGGACAAGGTTTCGATCAGAACTTTAAAAAACTGCGGCTCTAAGGCTCCAACACTTACATATCGTCCATCTCGGCATCTATAGGCCCGATAA
>JAJYFP010000014.1 GCA_021790855.1 Actinomycetes bacterium | reverse complement strand
GAGTCGAGTGAGGAGAGCGGAAGTCCAGATTTGGATTCACACTTGGACGTGCTTCTTCCGAAACTTGGCACTGTAGATCTCGTTTTATGCCTTGATTCTGGTGGTCTTGACTTTGAGCGACTGTGGGTGACGACCTCTCTGCGAGGGAACATCGTCTTCACCATTGAGGTACGGGTATTGGAACACGGTGTGCATTCAGGATCAGCCAGCGGTGTCGTACCCTCTTCCTTTAGAGTTCTGCGAGAGCTCATGTCGAGACTTGAGGATGAAACGACAGGCGAGCTGAGGCTAGATATGTTGAATCCTGAGATCCCAAAGTTCTATAAGAACAAAGCAGCGGAGCTGGCTCAAGAGCTTGGGGATCCGCTTTCTTTGGCTTTCCCGCTTGTGGGCGATCTGAAACCCTTGGGCACTGATGGAGCGGATCGAATACTCAGACAAACTTGGAAAGGCGCTCTTTCGGTTACAGGGATGGAAGGGATCCCCAATGTCCGACAAGGCGGCAACGTACTGCGTCCTTATACTAAGGCGAAGTTGTCGCTCAGACTTCCACCGACGGTAGATGCCAGAAGTGCCCAAGATGAGATAGCAGAACGTCTTACGACAGATGTGCCTTATGGAGCGTCCGTGATCGTAGAGTTCGAAAGCCCAGCTCAGGGTTGGGTGGCTCCTATCCCGCTAAAGTGGCTGTCTGACGCCTTGGATGCAGGATCTATCGAGGGTTTTGGCAAGCCAGCAGGGTACTGCGGTGAAGGTGGCACTATACCATTTCTTGCGACCTTGGCGAGTAAGTTCCCAGACGCACAGTTTGTTGCGACTGGTGCGTTGGGACCAGGTTCGAATGCTCATGGCCCAGATGAATGTCTCTGTATGCCAACGGCAAAAGGGGTTGCGATAGCGGTCGCTCATCTAATTACCGCTGCGGCGAAGAGTAATAGTTGAGTTAGATTCCTTTCGGATGGACTGAGTTCGCCGTGAATCTACGAGACTTAATATTTTGGACTTCGAGTATCTACGAGCTAAGCTGCAAAGTCTCCAGGTAGTCGATGTTCCTGTTCACTGGAACCTTGTTCGCTCCGTCGGTGATCACATAAAGGTCTCATGCGAAAATATGGCTTTGAAACTGGAATCATATCGAAGCTCCTCTTGGGAACGGTAGTTTGTAGTTGAGGTTTACTAGGAACTTCAGCTGCCTACAACCCGCCACACAAGTTCATTGGTGTCTTTGATACTTGAGCAAGAAACAACCGGAGGTTTTGATGTTTGAGAAGATCCTCGTTGCTAACCGAGGAGAGATCGCGATTCGAGCTTTTCGAGCGGCAAACGAACTGGGGGTTCGTACCGTGGGTATCTATGCTTTTGAGGATCGTTACTCACTTCATCGTCATAGGGCCGATGAATCTTACCAGATTGGTGAAGCGGGACATCCACTTAGAGCGTACCTGGACATCGACGCTATAATTGAAGTCGCCAAGTTGGCCCAAGCCGACGCCATCTATCCAGGTTATGGATTTTTGTCAGAGAACCCGTCTCTCGCGGAGGCGTGTCAGCGTTCCGGTATTACCTTCATCGGACCATCTCCTGAAAGTCTTCGACTTGCGGGAAACAAGATTGAAGCAGTCAAGGTGGCGGAGATAGCGGGTCTACCTACGCTGCGTAGCGTCAATGCATACACGGATCTGGATGATCTTGTTGATAAAGCCGCTTCTTTGCGATTCCCAATATTTGTGAAAGCTGCCTCTGGTGGTGGAGGCCGGGGATTGAGATTGATTGAGCGTCTAGAAGACCTTAGATCAGCTGCTGAAACTGCGTCAAGAGAAGCAGAGCTGTCATTTGGTGATTCGACAGTCTTTTTAGAAGAGGCCGTCGTAACTCCAAAACATATTGAAGTGCAGGTACTTGCCGACGAAACCGGCAAGGTCGTCCATCTCTTTGAACGTGACTGCTCTATTCAAAGACGCCACCAAAAAGTAGTTGAAATTGCTCCAGCCCCTGCGTTAGATGCTGAGCTTCGTGATCGAATCTGTGAAGATGCAGTACGTTTTGCAAAGGCGGTTTCATATAAAAATGCGGGAACCGTCGAGTTCTTGGTCGATAGAGATGGAAATCACTTCTTTATCGAGATGAACCCCCGGATTCAGGTCGAACATACCGTCACAGAGGAGGTGACCGGTATAGATATAGTCCGGGCACAGATAGAGATTGCAAACGGAGCAACCCTGGACGAACTTGATATTACGCAAGACTCTATCTCTCTCAGAGGATTTGCAATCCAATGTCGAATTACAACCGAAGATCCTTCTGAAGAGTTCCGACCAGATACAGGCAAGATTACAGGATATCGAACACCGGGAGGATCAGGTGTACGTCTAGACGAAAGCACCTATCTTGGTGCTGAGGTGCTACCGTACTTCGACTCGATGCTAGTGAAGCTGACATCTCGAGGACGAGACTTTGAAGAGGCTATAGAACGAGCACTTCGAGCGCTCGGTGAGTTTCGAATCCGAGGTGTCTCCACTAATATCGCGTTTCTGACTGCTCTTCTTGTTGATCCGGAATTTCAAAGTGGCGAGTTTGATACGGGTTTTATTGCATCGAAGCCCGACCTTATGAAGTTTCGTTATAGAGCCGACAGGGGAACCAAGCTGCTTGGTTATTTAAGTGAGATCTCTGTCAATAAACCTAATGGTCCGCGCAGCGCCAAACATGTCGACCCAGCTTTGAAGCTCCCTGTTGTTGATCTCTCTCAAAGCGTGAAAGACGGATCTCGACAGAGACTGAAGGAACTGGGCCCTAAGGCATTTGCCGATGAACTTCGTAATCAAAGAGCTATCGCGATTACTGATACAACCCTCAGAGATGCCCACCAGAGTCTTTTAGCAACTCGCTTGAGGACTATCGACATGGTTAGGGTAGCGCCTTATATTGCGCGACTGACCCCAGAGCTTCTGAGTCTTGAAGCTTGGGGCGGTGCGACTTATGACGTATCGTTGCGATTCTTGCACGAAGATCCGTGGGAAAGGCTGAACCAAATTTCGGAGTCTGCTCCAAATATCTGTATTCAAATGCTGTTGCGTGGCCAAAATACGGTGGGTTATGCGCCTTCAGCGCCGGAGGTGGGGGAGAGATTTATTAGAGAAGCTGCTCGTAGGGGAGTAGACATCTTCAGAGTGTTTGACTCATTAAATGACATTGACTCTCTTAGACTCTCTATCGAGACCATACTAGAGGAGAACAAACTGGCAGAGGGAGCGATCTGCTACACAAGTGACATGCTCAGTCCCTCTGAGAGTCTGTATACGCTCGACTACTATCTGTCGTTGGCTGAAAAACTTGTGAGCTACGGTGCTCACATACTATGTGTCAAGGATATGGCCGGTCTTATGAAAGCACCTTCGGCTAAAGCGCTTGTAAGTGCTCTTCGCAAGAACTTCGATCTTCCAGTTCATCTCCACACCCATGACACTGCTGGTGGCCAACTAGGTACGTATCTCAGTGCGGTTGAAGCTGGTGTAGATGCGCTAGATGGAGCTTCGGCTACGATGGCTGGCAGCACGTCACAACCGTCTCTTTCTGCAATTGTTGCGGCTACCGACGGTACGGAAAGAGCTAGCGGAGTAAGCCTTGACTCATTGCTGTCGTTAGAGCCGTACTTTGAATCTGTACGGGCAATGTACTCTCACTTCGAAGCGGGTCTAAGTTCTCCGACTGGAAGAGTTTATCTCCATGAGATACCAGGTGGGCAGCTGTCAAACTTGCGTCAGCAAGCTATCTCTTTGGGCTTGGGTGAACGTTTCGAGGAGATTGAGCTGATGTACGCAGCAGTGAACAAGATCTTGGGAAACATAGTCAAGGTGACACCGTCTTCCAAGGTGGTTGGTGATCTTGCATTGCACCTCGTGGCGACAGATGCCGATCCGAAGGAGTTTGAAGAGAATCCTGAAGCCTTTGACATACCGGACTCGGTCATTGGCTTTTTGCGGGGAGAGCTAGGCACGCCACCGGGGGGCTGGCCAGAACCCTTTAGAACCAAGGCGTTGTCAGGTAGGAACGTTAGAAACGTTCAAACTCCTACGCTAACGAAAGAGCAAGAAGAGGCGCTTTCTACCAAGGACGTGACGTTGGCACTGAGCCAGATTATCTTCCCTGGCCCCACCGAGGAGTATCTGGAGTACTCACGTAAGTACGGAACTTTATCGTTGCTACCATCACCTGCGTTCTTTTTTGGACTCGAACCAGGAGAGGAAGTGGCGGTGACACTAGAACAAGGACTTGACCTGTATCTCGCGGTCGATGCTATTGGCGCACCCGACGCTAAAGGGTACAGGGACGTCTATACGCGCCTAAATGGACAGCCCCGAGTTATATCGGTGAAAGACGAGTCTGTAGCATCGAAGGTTGTATCCAACGCCAAGGCTGATCCTGCAAATCCCAACGAGGTAGCAGCGCCATTTACAGGTGTGGTGACGATCGAGGTATCTACGGGTGACCAAGTCCAGATGGGCCAGACGATTGCCACCATTGAAGCTATGAAGATGGAAGCTGCAATTACCTCTCCGGTGTCGGGGTCTGTAGAAAAGATCGTTCTAAACTCGCCAGCCCGAGTAGACGGAGGAGACCTACTTTTAGTGATATCGTAAATCACATTATACGATATGGTTTTATATGAAAATTTATATATATTCTGACCAGCATATATGTAAATGTCCCGAAAATTCTTTTCTTTTTAACTTGCAACTCTCACCTCTTTGGTTCAAACTGAGTTAAAGCTATTTGCGTGTGTGCGAATATAGCAGGAACTACAAGGGCGGAAATTTTAGGGGGGAACAAGATGAGTGATAATGCTGCGGACTCCGTTTTGGATTGCAAAGGGCTGCAGTGTCCACTTCCTGTGGTTAAAACAGCGCAGGCGATTAAAAAGATTGAGGTAAATGAGGTTCTTGAGCTTCTTGCTACCGATCCCGGCGTGGAACCAGATATGAAGGCATGGAGTGCGAGAACCGGGAATGAACTTCTAAAGATCGAAAAAGAGGGCGACGTCTTTCATGTCTTTCTGAGGCGTACACGCTAGGTACATCTTTTTCGCTTTAGTGCTGTAATAACAATCGCAATAGACAAGGGTGCTTGGCTCTTGTCTAGTTAATTTTATGGAATTGAACTATATCTCAAAAAGGGGGAACTGTGTGGACAGACGAGGGTGAAGGCAAGGTTATTTACGTCCAAACTCATGGTGTGAATGATCCGGGTAGATCGGCAACACCGTTTTTTTTAGCGGCATCAGCGGCTGCGATGGAGGTTGTGGTAGGGATCTATTTCACTATGTACGGGCCCCAACTACTTCAAAAAGAAGTGATCGACAAGATCGGCCCTAAAGGTGATAGGGGACAGAGACTGTCTTACTTTATCAAGCAAGCGACAGATCTGGGCGTAAGGCTGTTCGTCTGTCAACCTTCGTTGGATCTGAACGATCTGGCAATTGAGGACTTGATAGACGAGGTCGAGATGATAGGCGGCGCTGCCTTCAACGATCTAGCTATGCGTGCAGACGCAGTGATCTCGTTCTAGCGATGAGGACTATTACTAAAGATCCATATATGAAAGTTGACCAGGTTGCCGGTCACGAAAATGTAGAGCGAGCTAACAAGGTCGCTCTGATGGAAGAGGTATTTGCTGATCCTCGGTTTCCTCACTATCTCTATGGGTGTTATGAGTGCGGAATATGTGTTGCTGCATGCCCCTCGGCTCGCTTCTATGACTTTAGTCCAAGAAGAATCGCCCAAGCTGCGGCTCGAAGAGATATCGACCTCATGTTCCAGCAGATGGAAGAGGATATATGGGAGTGTTCTCAATGTTTTTCGTGTCTGAGATGTCCTCGAGGCAATAACCCTGGTGGCGTCATCACTGTTATGAGAGAAGTGGCCGTGAAAAATGGTCTGCACTCCGCTCAAGAGGCGCTTCATGGGTATTCAAGAATCATCTTCAAGATAATGTCGACTGGAACTCAGGTATCTCCAGATATGTTGCAGCCGGACGCTTTCCCTGACTGGGGTCCTGAGGTAAAAGACGTGTCTGAAAATCTTGATCTCTGGAGACGTGCCCTACCTCCAGAGACTCACCACACGACGAAGACTGGTTGGGCGGTAGCGGACAAGACGATAGTGGAGCTCTACCTCATTTGGCTTGAGACAGGAGCTCTGGACATGATCAAACAAGTTGATGAGGGTATCCACATGATCCTGGAAGAGGTCATGGAGGAGAGATTGGAAGATGAGGGTATAGAGATATGACACAGATAGAACCAGTGCAGTTGCTTCTCTCAAAGAAAGAACGGTTTGAGAGAGAACCTGATCGAAGGTCCGAGGACTTCCATGAGCTGCTTTTTGAACTTGAAAGTCAAGGTGAGCTTGCCGTTCAGCGCGTTCAAGGTGACTATGTAACGGTTCCCACCAAGTATGGAACTCCGAAGAAAATCCAAAAGGGACACCTGTGGCATCATAAATCGTGTGGGCAGTGTGGACATATTCCAGGTTACTCCACCTCAATATTTTGGATCATGAGGAAATTAGGTTATGACTACGAGGATCCGAGAGATCAAACCTCATGTACTGCCTGGAACTACTATGCGAGTGCCACCTCTAACCAAGCGGCTCAGGCTGCAGTTGCGCTTCGCAACTTCGCAGCAGCGTATGAGACAGGGTACTTTCCTCTCATTCACTGCGGCACCTCGTATGGACACTACAAAGAGGTCCGATCAGAGCTGCTGCACCAACCTGAGCTTCGGAACCAAGTTAGAAAGGTCATGGAGAGGCTGGGGAAACCGATGGTGCTCCCCGAAGAGATCGTCCACTACTCCGAGTGGCTATATGCCATGCGTGACGAGATCGCGGCTACTCAAGTGCTTGATTTGAAAGACATTGCTGTCACAGTTCATCCAGCATGTCACTACTACAAGCTCGTAGAGGGAGATGCAATCTATGATCCCGATGTGTATCATGGCCAAAGAACTGCTGCCGTAAGCGGACTGGTTCAAACACTGGGGGCGGATCTTCGGTCTTACTCAACGTTTTTTGACTGCTGTGGTTTCGGCTTTAGGCATATTTTGGTCCAGAGAGACTTTACGAGATCGTTCGCGACTCTGCGCAAGATCGAAGTTATGAAAGAAGAAGCCAATCCGGACGTTGTCTTGACTCACGATACCGGTTGTGTCACGGCTTTGGACAAGAGTCAATTTTCACCTCAGGCTCACGGACGAGACGTGGGTGTCCCTGTCATGTCTGAGGCACAATTTGCAGCTCTGGCCATGGGAGCACATCCATATAAGGTATGTCAGCTCCATTGGCACTCCACCAACTATAAGCCGTTGCTTGAAAAGATGGGCATTGATTGGAAGGCGGCCTGGGCAGAGTTCGAAGATGAACTCCAGCATCTGAAAAGCGGCGATAAGGAGTTTCTCACATGGGAGGACGTCGGTGTTTAGTTTGATATCAACTTCGGGAAGGATTGGCACAGTAGGTGAGTGAGACGGTTTTAGTAGTCGGTGGTGGTCCTGCGGGACTGTCAGCGGCGAAGGCGGCTGGGGAGCTTGGAGCTCCTGTGATAGTGGTCGAGAAGCTTCCATATCTTGGCGGACGACCCATTGAGGAGAACTATGCGTCTTTAACTCCGTACCTCATGGGAGCGGAAGAAGCTCTTGCTCCCATGATTCAAGCTGTCGTTGAAGGCCCAACCACAACGGTTATGTTGTCCTCTACAGTTATGGGCGTTACTGGCGAGGCACCTGAGTTCAAAGTCACAGTTGAAGGCCCATCTGGTTCTCAAGAGATAGAGGTCGGTTCGATAGTCATCGCTACTGGATTTCAACACTTTGACCCAGGCCGTGAGACGCAGCTGTATGGTTACTACGAGTTTCCAGATGTTGTGGCTCTCCAGGACCTAGAGGCAATGCTGAAGGCAGGTTCAGTAACTAGGCCATCAAATGGTGAAGTTCCAAAGCGCATCTGTTTTGTTCAGTGTGTTGGAAGTCGTGATCGTCAGATTGGAAACGAGTACTGTTCCAAGGTGTGTTGTGGAGTTGCCTCTAAGGAAGCGACAGAAGTCAAGATGGCGATTCCAGATGCAGAGGTGTTTATTTTCTACATCGATATGAGAATGTATGGATACTGGGAGAGCCAGATCTATTGGCCAGCACAGGAGAAGCATCACGTTCAATACGTCAAAGGCATCATCACGGAGGTACTTCCAAAAGGAGATCAGCTTCTGGTTCGAGGAGAAGATACCACTATGGGACGACCTATGGAGGTGCTGATGGACATGGTAGTGCTGTCTGTGGGAATGGAACCTTCTCCAGGGACTCGCAAGATGGCGTCGGTTATGGGAGTTCAGCAAAATAAGTATGGCTTCATTGAGTCTATGAACCCTCCTTTAGATACGGTGACTACCTCGGTACCAGGGATCTATGCCGTAGGTGCTGCGCTTGGACCAGCGGATCTGGAAGACTGTGTATCTACCGGTGGTTTGGCTGCTGCGAAAGCCGTTGGCGGCACTAGGACCTTGGCTATCAGTGGAAAGTAGTCGATAAGGTGGCTACTAGCGTGCAGATCGCAGATCTAGAGATTGCTAGAGAGTTTTGGGGCCAGGTTTCCGTGCAGATTCCTGAGAATGAGTACGACGACTTGGACAAGAGGTTGAAGTATAAGTCCGATCAGGTCAGATCTCTGCTGATTGAATCCGATCCGCTCGCTTTGAGCTTTAACGACATCAACTTTTTGTTGCGCTCTTCTTTTGCTAGCAGAAGGAAGGCCAAGGAGATACTTGGAAGCTTAGATCTTGACGATCTCCGCGAAGGATTGGCAGACCTCGTGCAGAGTTCCAGCTCAATTGAGCAGAGAACTTACACGCTTAGAAAACATCTTGAGCGATTTCCGTCAGCTCAGATGGAGTTGCCTTTCGAACTGTTGCATAACCTTTACCCGGACCGGTATTGGCCCTGGAGCAAGTGGATTTGGAACCCGGACTCGAACACCGGCGCCTTGAGACTTTTGGTGAGCGAAGAGTGTGAGTTGTTCGGTAGAGATGACTTTGAGACCTATGAGCTGGTGTGTGCGGCTAGTGACTTTCTTTTCCACACGCTCGCGGCGGCTGGTCTTGGGGTAGACATTGCCTCACCTTTTTCGTTTGACATCTTTGTGGCCGGCGTCTATGCGACTTATATGTCTACGGTTCTCGAGATGAGAATGACTAAAGAGTTTAATCAGATAGTTCCTAGCGCAGTCGAGCTGGCCGCTCGACTCCTTGGGATATACAAGTTGAAGGTGGGGTTGTAGATGCCTGTAGGAGGCAAAAAACAAAGTCCAGTAGCTGTGGAACTGGAAGAAGCGGTAGTTACATCTCAGGTCTCAGGAAGAGAGTGGGATGTTTCAGGTGCATGGAACCGAATGTTCGAATCCCGAGTTCTCACTGATTACTCTTATGCAAAGGGACTTGGGAAGATAGCTCAATTAGATGGCGGCGAATCACTTGAGTACTGCTACGGCTGTGGAAAGTGCGTTCCCGTATGTCCTGTTGACTTGGTTTCTGAGTACGGACCTCGGAAGATTCATCGCAAGGTTCAAACTGGACTGGATCTATTCAGCGCCGATGAGCTCTGGATGTGCACAACTTGTGGTAACTGCCTGAGGGTCTGTCCAAAGGGTGTGAACATGATAGAGATCATGCCTGCGGTGAGAGAGGTCTCAGTGGGTGATGCAAAGGTTCCAGACGAACTCCAAGGCATCTTTGAGAAGACTTTTCGTTACGGTAACGCGCTTGGAGAAAATCCACGAAGGCGACATGCATGGACCAAAGGGGCTTCAGTCCCAGTACGCGTACTGTCCTCGGATCCTACACCTGTGGACGTGTTATTTTATGTGGAAGACTACTGGAGTTATCATCCAAGGGGGCAGC
>JAJYFP010000185.1 GCA_021790855.1 Actinomycetes bacterium | reverse complement strand
GAACCAACAGTAGAGCCGTGGTTGTAAGCCAAGCGTCCCATGTCCACCAAACACCCCAGGTCGGTCGGCCCCAGATCGAACCAGTTATTAGGGTAAGGGCGGTAAAGACAACACCTACCTCAGCAGAGGAAGCCGCTAGCAAGTCCCACTTGTAGTTCCTAGTCTTTTTCCAAAGATAAGCTAAGCTCGATAGGGAGGTAACTCCATAGGCTAGATACGCCACCCAAGCCACAGCCGGATGCACATAGATCAAGCGAACCAAGTTTCCCTGGAACACATCTGGAGGAGTAATCCAAAGTCCCATTACGTAAGTTACGCCAACCGTTACAAGAGCAAAAGCCCCTACCAATGCTACCCAACTCTTCCTAGCCATTGCTACTCCTCCAAAACCGACCCAAAGGTCAACGTTCCCAAAGATAGGAACGCAGCCGCAAATAGTATGAGTAGACCAACCCACGGATCTCCCAAACCAGCCTTGCCCGCAATCTCATTTTCCCACGCTTTAGTACCACTTAGCAAAACGGGTGCGACCACAGGAAGTAGCAGTAACGGCAGGATCGTTTCCTTTGCTTTGGAGGCAGAAGTCATGGCAGAGAATGTAACTCCTACCGCCAAAATACCTAAGGTTCCAATAAAGCCAGAGAAGGCAAGATCAACAAGTTCGTGCAGGTGAGCGGAGTATAGAAACACAATGCCCAGCGTTAAAAATACCTCCAAAACTACCATCTCGACCAGAACAGCAAACACCTTACCGATGTAGATACCAGCTGGGTCAAGTCCGTAAAGTATGAGAGCATCCTTAGCGCCGTTTTCGGACTCTAAGGCAAAACTTCTCTGGAGTGCAAGCAACGAAGAGAACAAAGTAGTCACCCAGTACAGTCCGGGAGCTACCGTCACGAGAAGTGTGGGGTATTTATTGAATGCGAAAGCAAAAATTATAAGGACGACAGCGACGAACGGGAGGATCTGATTGAATACAACCCTTGATCGTAGCTCGATTCTAAGATCCTTCAGAGCTATGACTTTGGCCGCTTTGAACACTTATCAATCCGCCTTATTCACAAAATGCCTGGCCAGACTCCATCCGATACCTTCTATCAGACAGAGCTAACATACGTTCAAACTCATGAGAAGCCACTACTACTGACTTCCCAAGCTCTTTAAAACGAACAGACGCCATCTCTAGGAGTTCTTTCCCATCTTGGTCCAAAGATGCGTGTGGCTCATCCAAGAGTAGTAGTTCACACTCTCTAGAAAACGCTGAGGCCAAGGAGACTCGTTTACGCTGTCCAGCAGATAAAGTACCGACAAGTTGACTAAGGAGTGGTCCTGAGATTCCAAACTCCTCTGCGTATGAAAACGCCCTATCTTTGGGGATATCAAGACAAGAGGCGATAAACTTCAAGTTTTCTGTGACAGTAAGCTCATTGTACAAAAGCGTGGCGTGGCCAACATAGCCTACATATCGCCGAATCTCTGCTCTAGAGCCTCGAAGGTCTATGCCGTAGACTTTCGCCGATCCTTCACGAAACCCGCACACTCCCGCACAGAGCTTGAGCAAAGTCGTCTTACCAGAGCCGTTAGAACCAGCGATAAGAACGATCTCCCCTTCATAAACGTCAAAGCTACATCTTGCCAAGGCGGGAAATCCTCCCAGGAGGACCGTAACCTCTTCTACTTTTACAACCTGACGTCCATATGTCATCGCCGCTTCATAGACTACTGTCCGTTGACCTCACGTTTCAAAGTTGCATAATCAGACTTCACCATCATCTCAACTAAGTCTTGAAACGATGTTGAACTCGACCAGCCAAGCCCAGTCTTGGCCTTCTCAGGGTCTCCAACGAGAAGATCGACCTCAGCCGGCCTAAAGAATCGCTCGTCAAGTTTGACATAACGCTCCCAATCAAGGTCCAAGGTAGCAAATGCTAGCTCACAAAACTCCCTTACTGAGTGCGTTTCACCGGTGGCTATCACGTAGTCATCAGGTGAGTCCTGCTGTAACATCATCCACATTGCTTTTACGTAGTCGACTGCATAACCCCAGTCGCGCTTTGCGTCTAAGTTACCTAACGCAATGTGGTCATCTAAGCCAAGTTTTATTCGAGCAACTCCATGAGATATCTTTCGGGTAACAAACTCTAGACCTCTTCTAGGAGACTCGTGATTGAAGAGAATACCCGAGCAACCGTAGATACCGTACGACTCTCTGTAGTTTACAGTAATCCAATGGCCGTAAACTTTCGCGACACCATAAGGGCTCCTAGGATAAAAAGGAGTCGTTTCATTTTGAGGCACTTCACGGACTTTCCCAAACATCTCAGAGGAAGAGGCTTGATAGAAACGAATCTCCGGATCAATCATCCGAATGGCGTCCAAAAGTCTAGTTACCCCTAAGGCAGTCGTCTCACCGGTAAGAACAGGCTGTCCCCACGACGTCTGCACAAAAGATTGAGCTGCGAGATTGTACACCTCTGCTGGGCGGTGTTCTTTGAGAATCGACATCATCGACACTTCATCTAAGAGATCGCCGCTAACGAGAGTTATC
>JAJYFP010000184.1 GCA_021790855.1 Actinomycetes bacterium | reverse complement strand
ATCTCATAAACGCAATGTGTGTTCCGATAAAAGTAGACCGTGAGGAACGTCCTGATATCGACGCTATCTACATGGAGGCCCTCTTGGCTATGTCTGGATCAGGAGGATGGCCCATGACGATCTTTGCCACTCCTCAGGGACGGCCGTTTTTCGCGGCCACTTATCTACCCAAAGAACCCCGAGGGTCCATGCCCGGTTTCATTCAACTTCTCCAAGCAGTAAGGGAAGCGTGGCAGAGTCGCAGGTCAGAACTCTTGGAAGAAGCCGACCGAGTCACCGAAGCCATTATGAACAGGTCTAATGGGACCTACGCCTCAAATAGACCTCAAGTTAGGGCCAAAATAGAAGCCATCGAACCTGTTAGCAGAGCTGTTAAAGAGTTCTCCACCGCCTTCGATGGCAATTGGGGCGGTTTTGGCAGAGCGCCCAAGTTTCCACAACCTCACATCTTAGAACTCCTAATGAACTTCCACCTGCTCGATAAAGACATGGGAAGCTTGGAAATAGTTGCGAAGACTCTTGATCACATCACAAGAGGCGGCATCTTTGACCATGTTGGAGGCGGACTTTTTAGATACTCAACCGACAGATTCTGGATAGTACCTCACTTTGAAAAGATGCTCTACGATCAGGCTGGTCTAGTTCACGCGCTTACCTCTTATTTCGCTCTTAGCGGAGACGAGGACACAGCATTTGTCATAGATAAAGTACACAGCTACGTCTCTGAAACCCTATATCTACCCGGAGGTGGAGTGGCAGCCTCTCAAGACGCTGATTCACAAGGAGAAGAGGGTGCCTATTACATCTTCAGGAAAGAAGAGATAAAAGAAGCGCTCCAAGATAAAGCACATTTAATAATTGACCACTATGGAGTTACGAAATCCGGCAACTTTGAGGGAAGGAACATCCTTCATAGGGGGCTTGATGAACCTTTGAACCTTGGTGAAGACGTCAATAACTGTTTAAAGGTCCTCAAGGAGTTTAGATCCAAAAGGGAAGCTCCTGAAGTAGATGACAAGATAATAACTGAGTGGAATGCCATGTGGATATCGGCTCTTTTTTATGCAGGAAGGATCCTAAAGAACCAGCAATACGTTCATGAAGCAAACGTGCTACTGGATTTTCTTCTTCGCGACCACACGGATCCGGACGGAAAGGTTTTTCACACGTCTTATCACGGAGTACGATCACAGTTTGGGTTCATAAACGACTATGCATGGCTTCTTACAGCCCTTCTAGAAGGCTTCTACGCTACTGGCGAGCACAGCTTCATAGACAAGGCAAAGACCGTAGTTGGATATGTACTTGAACATCACTACGATCACCAACATGGTGGATTCTTCCTATCAGATACCACATCGACGCTAATAGTCAATCCAAAGGAGATTCTCGACGGTGCTACCCCTTCAGCAAATGCCGTTATGACAAGAGCACTCCTGCGAATAGGGCTCATTTTGGATAGTCGCGACATTTTAGATGCAGTGGATAAAACCGTATCATGGGGAGCCGCCGCGGTTTCGGCATCACCTTCAGGGACAGCCTCTTTCTCTCTCGCTATCTATGAACACGATGGAGGACTAAACGAACTTGTCGTCGGAGATCAAGCACCTGAAGAGGTTGTCGAGCTATCAAGAACTCGATATCTTCCAAATACGATATTATGTGTTGGACCATTTGGAGACGGACCCCTCTATCAAGACAGGGATGCACGCTACGCTTATCTGTGCGAGGGATATAGCTGCAAGACTCCCACAAGGGATGCAACTGAGTTAGAGAGGATATTGAGTTGACGGCAACGGAGGCTCCTAAAACCCTAAACAAGAATGGGCGCTCACTAAAGTATGTCTGGATAGGAGTGATTGAAAAAGAACACCTTCTCATCGAGCTCGAGACTCCTAGAGTGGTTCGCATCTTAGTAGAAAAAGCCACTTTCGATGAAGGAGGCTTGACGGTAGGCACTGTATTGGAGCTCATAGACGCAAGAGATGACTTCATATTGGATAACGCACGCCCAGAACTTCTCTTGGCAGATGACTTCTTCTTTTCCCGCAAAACCCTTCCCAAAAGACGATTTATGAAGACTTTGAAGCGCCTCGCTATTTCATCGACCGAGCCCTCTCCTTGGAGACACGGAGCATCAACTTCTTACGCTCTCTTTGACGGCTCTACTCCTTCGGTGTGCATAGTAGAGTTAGCAAACAAAGTCGCTCTCTTTAAAAACGGTCGAGACGGTGAAAATCACGTTGGTTTTAAGTGGTATGGGATCTTTCAGA
The DNA here is from genome assembly GCA_021790855.1 of Actinomycetes bacterium. Next base: position 302 of record JAJYFP010000184.1, on the reverse strand, counting down.
GTTTCCCACTTTCAAGGACATTGGACTCATCTCTAAAACTCGAACTCACAGACCGTGCTACCAACAAAAAGATGATCAAGCGCGCCTTGGGCTTTTATCCAATCTACGCAGTTGTCGCTTATACCTTACCCAAGAACGGCTACTGCCAAAAGATCATAGTTGCATTGTTTTGATGTTCTAGCGCGACTTTCGGTTAATAAACACAAACTCCCAGCTCAGAATGTGGGTAGTTGTGGTTTTGGGCACTACATTTAGGCAAGAGTCCTATGGGATCTCCTAAGTGGGTCACTAACTCCAAGTAG
>JAJYFP010000183.1 GCA_021790855.1 Actinomycetes bacterium | reverse complement strand
TATATTCATTTACAAATGGTTGAAAGATAAGAACTAAATGGTTGACTTCCCTGAATCACTTTGTGATACACTTCGATAGTCAGCTAGACGTACATTGGCCGATGTGCTAGTGGATCTAGTATGTGTTTTGATGTGAAGGAGGCGAGTTGAGTAGTAGCTCGACCAAAGGTCGTGGAGTTGTATCGGTCGACCAACTTCGCGCCGACGTCGCAAATGGAGATATCGACACTGTGACCGTGGCCATAGTCGATATGCAAGGACGATTGACCGGAAAGGAGATCCAGGCAGAGTTCTTTCTTGATGAAATTTTGTCTCATGGGACTGAAGGATGTAACTATCTTTTAGCGGTCGATGTGGATATGAATACGGTCTCTGGCTATTCGATGAGTTCCTGGGAGACCGGCTACGGAGATTTTGCGATGGTGCCTGATCTTGAAACGCTCCGATACCTGCCGTGGCAACCCAAGACAGCATTCGTCGTGGCTGATGTACGTTGGCTCGATGGTGCTGATGTGGTTGTGTCTCCGAGGCAGATCTTGAAAAGGCAGCTTGAGGGAGCTTCAAGTCGGGGGCTTGAAGCTTACTGTGGTACCGAGCTTGAGTTTATAGTCTTCAACGACACCTATGAAGAAGCGTGGGGGAAAGGATACAAAAATCTTTCTCCAGCCAATCTTTATAACGTCGACTACTCAATAATGGGAGTCAATCGAGTCGGACCTCTGCTTAGAGAGATACGACTTGCAATGGCTAAAGCTGGACTCATCGTTGAGTCTGTAAAGGGCGAGTGTAACCTTGGGCAACATGAGATTGCTTTTCGATACGATCAAGCTCTCAATACCTGTGACAACCACGTACTATACAAGCTTGGTGCCAAGGAGATAGCGGCGAGTTTTGGGAAGTCACTTACATTTATGGCCAAGGTCAACGATCGAGAGGGATCCTCTTGCCATACCCACCTATCGATAAGATCAAACGACGGGAAGATGGTAATGGCCAAAGATGGAACCTCAGGGGAGTTAAGTAGGTTCGGCGAGCAGTTTCTTGCTGGTATGTTGAGGCACCTAAGAGAGCTCTCCCTCTTTTTTGCTCCAAATATCAACTCCTATAAGCGTTTTGTTGAAGGATCTTTCGCTCCTACAGCTGTTGCTTGGGGAAGGGACAACCGAACCTGTGCAATGCGTTTGATTGGTCATGGCGGATCTTTGAGAGTTGAAAATAGGGTCCCCGGCGGGGATGCGAATCCATACCTGGTAACCGCTGCGATGCTGGCAGCCGGTTTCGACGGAGTCGACTCGGAGCTGTCTCTGGAAGAGGCTTTCGTCGGAAATGCTTACCAGGCTGAAGTTGAACGAGTGCCTGAAACTATGTCACAAGCTCTTGAGCTTTGGACCAACTCCGAGTTCGTTTCACGAGCTTTTGGAGAAGAGGTAAAGAACCATTACGCAAACATGGCGAAGGTCGAGTTGGCTGCCTACAATCGTGCAGTGACCGATTGGGAACTATATCGAAGTTTTGAGAGGATGTAGGAGTTGTTTGAAGTAGTTAGTCCAGTAACAGAGAAGGTCATAGCCACAGTCGAAGAGCTTAATCCTACGGAGGTTGAAAATCGAGTTGTTACTGCACAAAAAGGCTTTGAGAGTTGGCGTAAGGTGCCGCCCGGTAAACGGGCCGAACTACTGCGTAACTTTGCTCGCAAGGTCGAAGATAACGTAGAAGAGTTAGCTTTGATAGAGGTAAAGAACTCTGGACATACCATAAGTAATGCGCGTTGGGAGGCAAATAACGTCAAAGACGTTCTCTACTACTACGCGGGCGCAGTCGAGCGCTTGAGCGGACTTCAAATTCCAGTTTCGGGAGGTATCGACGTAACCTTCAAAGAACCTATTGGAGTTGTGGGGATCATTGTTCCGTGGAACTTTCCAATGCCGATAGCTGGATGGGGTTTCGCACCAGCGCTAGCGGCTGGTTGTTCAGTTGTCTTAAAGCCAGCAGAGATTACCCCCCTTACTGCACTAAAGATCGCTGAGCTTGCTTACGAGGCTGGCATTCCTGAAAATGTTTTTCAGGTTCTCACCGGTGCAGGTAGTGTTGTGGGCGAGAGTATTGTTAGGAATCCACTAGTTAAAAAGATCGTCTTTACCGGTTCAACGCAGGTAGGAGTGAGAATTCAGACCTTAGCGGCGTCTCAAATTAAACCAGTAACGCTTGAACTAGGTGGGAAAAGCGCCAACGTGGTGTTTGAAGATGCTGATCTTGAAAAAGCCGCCGCTACAGCTCCGTACTCTGTGTTCGACAACGCTGGTCAAGACTGCTGTGCCCGCTCTAGGCTATTAGTCCAAGAGAGCGTCATTGATACGTTTATGGAGTACTTCGAACAGGCCGTAAAGAAGGTTCGTGTAGAGAATCCCGAACTTGATAGCTCTGAGATGGGTCCTTTGATCTCTGAGTCTCACCGCGCGAAGGTTGATTCGTACGTTGAAGAGGGGAGTGTGATGTTTAGGGGAAGCTGTCCGACTGGAACGGGTTACTGGTATCCTCCAACCGTTCTCCGTGTAGCGGACTCAGACTCCAAAGTACTCAAAGA
>JAJYFP010000182.1 GCA_021790855.1 Actinomycetes bacterium | reverse complement strand
AATGATGCAAACTTCGATGAGTGGATAAAGACCGCTGACAAGCCAGTATTAGTTGATTTCTGGGCAGAGTGGTGTGGACCATGCAAGATGATCGCTCCGATTCTAGAACAGATAGCAGTTGAAGAAGAGGCTAGGGTAGGTATAGCAAAACTAAACGTTGATAACTCACTCGAGGTGGCAAGACGGTACGAAGTAATGAGCATTCCAACCCTGATACTATTCAAGGATGGCCAGGTAGCCAAACGAATTGTAGGAGCAATGCCCAAGAGTTCCTTAATGCGCGAACTGACGCCTCATCTCTGATAGACACAGACGAGATAACTCAAGACAAACAACAACGAACCACTCCATTTAAAAGTAATCGAGTAGGCGACCAAGGTCCTGAAGTAGCCGACATTCAACGAAGACTAATAAATCTAGGTTATCCAATTACAGACCCAATAGGAACTTTTGGAGAGAGTACGCATGAAACAATACTCTCGTTTCAGTCAACTCGGGGACTCCAGAGTCATGGGACGTGTGACAAAATCACTTGGATGGCGATTGTAGAGGCAGGATATACACTGGGAGATCGAGTACTCTACCTCAAACGACCTATGTTTAGAGGAGACGATGTATCCGAACTACAGTATCGAGTCGGTTCGTTGGGATTCGATCCCGGAAACTTAGATGGAATATACGGCCCTAAAACTGCACGTGCCTTGATAGAGTTCCAAGCTAATGTCGCATTACCTACCGATGGGATCTGCGGCCGTTCAACTGTCAACGAATTGAAGAGAGTATACGGTAGATCTTCGGAACACATAAGAGGTGTAAGAGAAAGGGCGTACTTAAGAACCCGCAATCTATCCTTAGATGAGGCTACAGTCGCAATAGTATCTTCACAACAATTAGAAGTATCTGCTGAGATACTAGCTCTTAGACTGAGACAAAACGGAGCACATTCCTTAAACTTGTCGTCAAATGAACAAAGTGAACTAGCACATCTAGCTAATGAACTCAACGCCGACGTCTGCATCCACATTGACTTTTCAACTTCAGGTGTGCAACTCGCCTACTACTCAGGATTTTCCTATACGTCACCAGGGGGTCAAGGTCTAGCGGAACTCATCGCTACTCAATTCGCGAACACACTACCTCAACTTGCGCTGACACTCAAAGGAATGACACTTCCGATCCTACGAGAAACCCAGATGCCAACTATTTCTTTACAGGTACAATCACCCACTACCTGGGTGACACAGTCCCCCATAATCGCAGAAATCGTACTGACTGCTATCACCAGCTTTCTCAAAAACACATCGTACTGAAAGAATTTCAGTACATTAATACACACAGAGAGTCCGCCACATCAAAACGAGCTAGATAGGGATATACCATCAACCTTTCAAGTTCCCTATCAACGCTCATATGGACCTCTAATTTTACTAGCCTAGAACACACCATAAAAACACCGCACGCGAACTCATAGCGCCATAACAACCAAAGAGTTATCCACACTCTTATCAACACCTGTGAACAACCCCATTAGTTAGAGTTATACTAAAGCTCAACTAAAACTTTAGTATCTCCAAAACCTCAGCTATCTATGGAGTACCGTTCTAAAGATACGCTCTAAGTCTTCAATGCTACCAAAGGTAATTTGAATTTTGCCACCCTGGATACCAGATGTACTTACCACACCCAACGAAACTACGACCTCTGTATCAAGATACTCCTGGAGCAAATTTTCAAGTTCCAACACACCTGGCGACTTCCGACCGGTTGACTCTGATTGGCTTTTCTGGAGAGTCTTAACTTTTTGTGGAGTTAGAGAATCACCACTTTCACGAACTTTACGAACCCGTTCTTCCACCTGACGAACCGACATCTCCGAAAGAACGACTTCTTCCGCAAGTTCTTCTTGAAGTTTTCTATCTGGAAGTCCCAGTATTGCCCGAGCATGTCCTGCTGATAGTTCTCCCGACCCAACTAATCTTTGAATCGATGGAGGCAGCTGTAGCATCCTCAACGTATTAGATACCGCCACACGACTCTTACCGACCCTATGAGCAACCTCGTCATGAGTAAGACCAAAGTCATCGATAAGTTGCCTATAAGCTCCAGCCTCCTCCAGCGGATTCAGATCTGACCTATGAAGGTTCTCTACGATAGCCCTCTCTAGGGACTCTTGGTCATTCGCTTCCTGAACAACCGCAGGAATACGGTCAAGACCCGCTCTCTTTGCAGCTCGCAATCGCCTTTCGCCGGCTATCAGCTCATATAATCCATCTCCAATCCGACGTACTAAAATCGGCTGTAGAACACCTATTGTTGAAATAGATTCTGCAAGTGCTGAGATGGACTCCTCTTCAAACACTCTCCTCGGTTGATATCGATTAGCTTCGATAGAAGAAATCATCAAATTCTGCAAAGATGATGACGAGTCAACTGTATCGTCCATTGGAATAAGAGAACTAAGCCCTCGTCCAAGACCAGACACCCTAGACATGACTTCTAACCTCCTCAGCTAACGATCGATAAGCAATTGCGCCTCTCGAAGTTGGATCAAAGACAGTGATGGGTTGACCGAAAGATGGCGCTTCTGATATTCTCACACTTCTCGGAATGATCGTTCTACAAA
>JAJYFP010000181.1 GCA_021790855.1 Actinomycetes bacterium | reverse complement strand
ATGCTTGAGATACACAACCGATCCTTAGAAGGAGAGAGGCCGGAAGAACATATCTCCAATCTCTCAACACAGGAGGTATGGAATCGACTTAGCCGCGTAGCTGCTCTCGGATTAAGGTCTGGCGAAGCTCTCAAGCCGTGTCCGACTCTAGTAGAACAAGACGTTTCTAGCCCAACGACAACGACTGCTCCTACAGCAGACGTCCAAGCTCCGTCGCGTCCCATCGATACATACAATGAAGTTCAGGGGCTACTCGAAGGACTCGACGACCTAAAACCCAACACAGACATTGGAAGCCGAATTGGTAACAGTAATCAAGATCCACGACCAAGCAACGAGGCGAGCGAAGACCTTGAGAACCATCCCTTCTTTACGACCATGGAGCTGAAAAACAAAGTCTTTGAACAAACTGGACAGTTTGGTGAAGAGTTTGAAAAGTCGACTACCAAGCTCGAAAAGCAAGGATGGGATCCAAAGTCTGATGATCTTATCGTATCTGCCAAACGAAGATGGGGATTAAAAAAGCACTAGTGTCAGCGGGACCGGCTAATTTTCATCGTTTTCGGAGATCTCCCAGTCAATGACTATGCCTTCGCGCTCAGCATCTCTTACGACACGTTCTCGATTTCTACGAAACTGAGGGTCGTGAGCTGGAAGCATCAGGAGCCGGGCAAGAACTCGCTGTCTGAAGTCGTCCACAACCCTTGAATCCCCAGATACGAGGCGCACTTCCCAGTGTGGTGCCACAGGCCCAAGATACACCACAACTGCCTTCGCTCTCGGAGGACTCGCTATCTCTGTATCCAATTGACACCTCTTTTAATCTTAGACCGGCTTATCGACTACCCTTGGTAGAGGGAACACAACCAATGGTAGTCGGCAAGAGACCAAGGTCCCTTCAGGCGAATGATGCCCAACCGACTTACAGGGTAAGTCGCCTTTCGAAGCCAATATGGTATTTCTGGAAATCAGCGACGTCAGAGATCAAAATCGATCTGAAACGGTAAAGCGGGCATCGTACACTGGTGATTAGAGCATCAGCACTCTAAGTGAATTCAAAAACTCAGACGCTAAATCAATTGACACAAGTAGACATGGCTCACATCCTCAAATACAGGTCATCTCGCAAGAGTACGGGCTATTCGATATCCGTTTATCTTGCCCCCATCTGTAGGGTTTTAGAGCGAACGTTCACGTAAATAATCAGAAATCAAATAACAATAAGAAAAAAACTATGAAGAGCATAGCTCGTTATTACTCAAAGGTAATAAGATAAGAAGATCTTCACAAACTAAATGATCCTTAAATTGGGGGGGACATTGGATAGTTCTTGGATGCAGTTTGGACTTTGTCGGGATTTTGAACCTAGCGTATTCTTCCCAAGCGATGGTGTCGGTGTCGACAGAGCGAGGAAGATCTGCCAGAGCTGCGGAGTGAAACAACCTTGCTTGGAGTACGCCCTGAGGCTACGGATAGAACACGGCGTCTGGGGAGGGGAATCAGAACGCGAGAGACGGAGAATATATCGTCGTCGTAAACTTACTACCATTTCAGAGTCGAAATCAGCCTAACTTCATCTAGTGAGATTCTACGCTTGGAGAGGGAAGGAGACCTCACTGTGATTGAATGCGTAGTAAATATTTCGGAGGGTTCTAACTTCAAAGTTTTATCAAACTTGGCGAAGGTGACCCAAAGGAGTCTGTTAGACCTTCATTTTGATACCTATCACAATCGCTCGGTACTCTCACTAGCTGGGCGCCATCTAATCGAAGATCTGAAAGAACTTTCAAGGCACTGTCTTGAGTACCTCAACATCAACGACCATCAAGGAGTTCATCCGCGTCTAGGTATCATCGATGTTGCACCGTTCATTCCTAAGCTTGAGTCCACGTTTGAAGAAGCTGCTGAACGACGCCAAGAGTTTGCCGAATTTTTAAGTAGTGAGATTGGGGTACCCTCTTTTTACTACGGAGATGAACGCTCGCTACCTTACGTAAGAAAACACGCATTCCAAGACCTAAATCCTGATGTAGGTCCGGCTGCTCCCCATCCAACCTTAGGAACTTCGTGCCTAGGAGTTCGCTCTCCATTGATAGCTTACAACCTCATACTTGACGCCGATATCGAAAGTGTCAGGAGGCTTGCTGCTAGCATACGCTCTTCCGACGTAAGAGCCTTGGCTTTCAAAGTTGGTGAATTTGTGCAGCTATCTACAAACCTCATCAACCCTTCAAACTATGGACCCATCGACCTTTACTTCGACATTCGCAAAGCGTTCAAAGTAATACGGGGTGAGCTAGTCGGAATTCTCGATGAAGAGTACCTCACTAAAATCCCATCTTCATATCGGCCAACGCTCGATATTTTCTCTGAAGACACCTTCCAAGCGCGACTCGCAAACGGTTATGAATCCCCGCTACTTTAAACCACACCGTCAAGGTGCAAGGGGGAAGTACCGCTAAAAACGGGTGCTGAGTATTGCAGACAAACGTTCTCGGTCTCTTTTTACCTTTCGTCGTTCCCGCTCCGACAGGCCTCCCCAAATTCCGAACTCCTCGTCGTTCGTTAGCGCATACTCAAGGCAGTCCACTCGGACATCGCAGCTCCTACACATGGCTAAAGCTG
>JAJYFP010000180.1 GCA_021790855.1 Actinomycetes bacterium | reverse complement strand
CATCGGAGGGATAGAGCACGCTATCTTGCACTTGTTGTATGCTCGCTTTTTCACTAAAGCTCTTTCAGATATTGGCCTTTTGAATAGCGATCTTCGAGAACCATTTAAGCGACTCTTTACGCAAGGCATGGTGCGTCTTAACGGATCAAAGATGTCTAAATCTAAGGGTAATCTCATAGCTCCTATCCAATACTTTGAGAGCGTAGGTGCAGACTCTTTGAGACTGTTTCACCTTTTTGTTGGACCACCAGGGGATAGCTTTGACTGGACGGATCAGACCGACGCCATTATCGAAGGCTGTAACAGATTCTTGCAAAGAGTATGGAGGTTGGCACTTGGTCAAGCCGAGAGTTTTCCCGGTGTCTCATTGAATATAATCGAACGTGCTCCAAGTAGTGAAGATCTTGAACTTCAAGCGACGGTGCATCGCAGTATTGCTAAGGTGACGTCAGACTATGAACGTTGGTCATATAACACTGCAGTAGCTGCCCTAATGGAGCTTACTAATGCACTATATCGTCACGGTTCTGAAGGAGTTTCTAAGGAGATCTTCGAAGAAGCGATCGATGCACTTGTAAAGATGCTCGCACCCATGGCGCCGCATATGACGTCGGAGATCTGGGAGCGAATTCATGGCGACGTCTCGATCTTCAAGAGCGGATGGCCTGTCGCTAACCCCGACATGTTGGCCTCATCTGTGGAGACGTTAATTATTCAAGTCGGCGGAAAGTTTCGTGATAAAGTGACGGTTCCGATAGACGTATCGTATGACGATGCTCTTTCCTTAGCACTGTCGTCTCCGAAGGTTCGTTCTGCGCTAAAGGATAAGGAGCCGTCAAATATCGTGGCTAAGCTGCCTAAACTCTTGAACTTAGTACTATGACTTTTCTATCTACCATGACTTCAAGTGGTTGCGGGACTGTTCACCAAGCCATGTTATCTGGTCTTTATAGAGAGAGACATCAGTAGGATCTCCAGCCTTAGCTCCTTGAATATAGCGAGAGTATACACCTGCTAATATGCATGCAAGCTTCCAGTAGGAGAACGCTACGTAGTAGGGAAGATCACTTATATCTCGAGCAGACAAGCCGGTGTACCTTTTAACTAGCTGATCGCGGCTGTAAAAACCTGGGATTTTCGTAACTGAGGTAAGAGCTGACGTGTTATCTCCAGCTTCGCTCCAGTAGACCATGAGAAGGCCGAGATCAGCAAGGGTGTCCCCTAAGGTACATATCTCCCAGTCCAAGACGGCAGCTACCTTGAGATCTTTCCCAACTATGGTGTTGTCAAGTCGGTAGTCCCCATGAACCAATCCCATGTAGCGTTGCGGTGGAATAGTTTTTGAAAGTTTAGCGTATGCCTCTTCGACGACTGGATAGGAGAGTCCGACCTCGCCTACAGAGGCCCCGAACTGTTGGCTCCATCTTTTGAGTTGTCTGTTCAGGTAACCATCCTTTTTCGCTAGATCCCCGAGCCCTATTGAATCCACGTCCAATAGGTGCAGCTTGACTAAGGTAGAGGCAATCGACTCAGAGATAATACCAAGCTCACTAAAAGAGAGTTCTTTGACGTCATCGTCGTGTTTTAAGATGCGGCCATTGACGTACTCCATAAGGTAGAAGGGTCTCTCAGAGATCTGGGAATCTGTGCATAGTGCGATACCTTTTGGAACAGGAACCTCTGAGTCTTTGAGCGCTGTAATAATCTTGAACTCTCTAACCATGTCGTGAGCGGTAGGAAGTACGTGGGAAAGTGGTGGATGTCGCAGGATGAATCTTGCTCCAGAGCTATCTTTGGTCTCAAAGGTGAGGTTTGACCTTCCTCCGGTGATAAGGGTATGGGTGTAAGGCGGACGATATCTATCTTGTACCCTAGCAATCCAGTTATCTATCTTTTCGAAGTCCATCGATATCTCCGTTACTTTTTATCCGTAAGTAGTGTTGTTTCAACTAATCGTGTATGCCTTGAGCTGGGTATCAGTTGTTGATGGCCGAAGCTTTGGTTCCTTTGAAAGATGATCCTTCTCTAAAACATGTGTTGCCAGATTGTTCGACGTCTCTATGGTTTGTGTGCGAGGTAGGGAGAGTTGATCCATGGTCAAACTCTATCGGCTTTGCGTGGGTGCATTGCATCAACGGTTTTAGTGGGGATGTGACCATAATAGGTGTTTTTGACAGGTTAGCTTGCGTATCTTAGCTAGTTTGAATGTATGGTTGCTGTTGATGTCACTGACGCTACTTTTGAAGAAGAAGTTGTAGAGAGGTCTAAGAGTGTTCCAGTGGTGATTGACCTCTGGGCCCCTTGGTGTGGACCTTGTCGTACTTTAGGACCGATAATAGAGAAAGTTGTCGCAGATACTCGCGGTAAGGTAGCTCTTTGCAAGGTAAACGTCGATGAGAATCCCGGGATCTCGCAAGCCTTTAGAGTCCAGTCCATACCCGCTGTATTTGCGGTAAAAGACGGCCAGGTCGTAGATACATTTGTCGGGGCTCTTCCAGAGCACCAGATCAGAGACTTTGTCTCCAAGTTGGCTCCCGTCGTCACAGAGGCGGATGAGCTTATGAGCCAAGGTGATGAGGAGTCCTTGCGAAAGGCTCTAGAGATGGATCCTGATTCGGACAAGGCCGCA
>JAJYFP010000179.1 GCA_021790855.1 Actinomycetes bacterium | reverse complement strand
GCATCAGATCGGCTGGTTAGGATCGTATCAAGCGTTGATAGTTCCATACACTGCCTTTAATCTTCCCTTTGCAATATGGATCATGCGCAACTACTTTTTAGGTATCCCCAAGGAAATGGAAGAGACCGGTCGTATAGACGGAGCCTCTCCTCTTCGTACATATTGGTCGATTATACTTCCGCAGTCCCTACCTGGCATATTTACTGCTGGCGTGTTTACCTTTACGGCATGTTGGACTGAGTTCTTAATGGCCTTGACGCTCGATAACTCTAATCATTATCGTACTATTCCTGTTGGTATCGCACTTTTTGGTTCACCTAACGTTGTTCCGTACGGCACGATCTTTGCTGCTAGCGTGGTAGCAGTAGTTCCAATCGGAGTACTAGTTTTTGTCTTTAGAAAGTTTGTTGTGTCGGGCCTTACCTCAGGAGCAGTAAAGGGATAGGTACGACTGTAGAGGTCTTTATGTAGAGAACTAGCAAGGAATAGTATGGAAAATAATTGCGAGGGTTCTCGTAACTGGTGGAAGAACGGAGTGCTGTATCATATCTATCTTCGTTCATTCGCTGATAGCAATGGAGATGGATTTGGCGACCTTAGGGGGGCGATCGAGCATATCGACTATATCTCAGAACTAGGAGTAAACGGTGTATGGCTATCTCCGAACACTCCCTCTCCTAACAATGACTGGGGTTATGATGTCTCTGACTATTTAGGCATTCATCCCGACTATGGGACCTTCTCTGACTTGGAGGAGTTTATTGACAAGTGCAATGGACTAGGTATTGAGGTTATATTGGATCTAGTTCCAAACCACACTAGCTCTGAACATGCGTGGTTCATAAAGGCACTTTCAGACCCCACCTCAAGATATCGCCAGTACTACGTCTTTTCCAAAGGCAAGCCAGATGGGTCACCTCCAAACAACTGGCTTGATGCTACTGGTGGTTCGGCTTGGACGCTTGACTCTGCTTCGGGTGAGTACTATCTTCATAACTTTCTTCCTTCACAACCCGACTTAAACTGGTGGAACGAAGAGGTTCAGAAAGAGTTCGAGAATATACTTCGATTTTGGTTTGATCGCAAGGTGGCGGGATTTCGTATCGATGTGGCGCATGGTATCTTCAAAGACGAGTTGTTGCGCGACGACCCGCCTGCTCCAGAGATATCAAAGGAATTTTCACACTTTGGCTTGGTGGAGACGTACTCGAAGAATAGAGAAGAAGTTCACCCCCTCTATCGGAGCTGGCGTAAGATCGCTGACTCTTACGACCCTTCTCGCCTGCTGGTCGGGGAGACCTGGGTCAGCGATATCTCGAAGTTAGCGGCGTTTTACGGTGATAACGATGAGTTAAACTTAGCCTTCAACTTCATGTTTGTCTTTACAGACTTCAATGCGCAGGCACTTTCCGAAGTGGTTGGTAGTACTTTAGATGCACTTCCCGATGGTGCAAGTGCTGTGTGGACGGGTTCTAACCACGATATCTCTCGGTTCCCTACGAGGTGGGCTGATGGCGACGACGATAAAATAAGGATGGCGCTAACCGTTCTCCTCACTCTGCCCGGCACGGTGTTCTTATACTACGGTGATGAGTTAGGAATGTGCGATGTAGATGTTCCAGTGGAACTCCAAAGAGATCCAATGACGAAGCTTATTCCAGGCGCGAGATTTCAACGGGATCGTGCGCGTACTCCTATGCCGTGGCGGGAAGGACCGGGAAGAGGGTTCTGCGATCCCAAGACGACTCCGTGGCTTCCATTTGGACCCGAGGACGGACGGGACGTGGAGTCCCAAAGAAGAGATCCGAACTCTACTTTCAACCTGACCAAACTTCTGATAGAGCTTCGAAGCGGTGTTTCTGAGTCGCTTTCGACATATCGGTTAGTTGAAGTTACGGATTCAATCTGGCGATATCGTTGTGGTCCGTTTGAAGTTTTGGCGAACTTCGGGGAAGGTATCTATGAATTTGAAGCCGAAGGTTCAGAAACAGTAGTTTCGTCCCGGCACCTCAAAGATAAAGGTATTGGAGGAGATGGGTGTATTGAGGTTGGACCGAAAGAGGTGGTTGTGCTAAAACGGTGACATAGAAGTCTGGCTGACATGAGAGTCTGGCATTAAGTAGAAAATCGACAGATGGGGGTATGGCGTTGAAAGGTCTAATCAAATGGCAACTATAAGTCTGATGGGGTTAAATAAGGTTTATCCGAATGGGTTTCATGCGGTCCATGACCTCAGTCTTGAGGTTCAAGAGGGGGAGTTTATGGTTCTTGTAGGGCCGTCTGGATGTGGCAAGACGACGGTTCTTCGGATGGTCGCTGGCCTTGAAGATATAACCTCGGGTGATCTTCGAATCGGTGAGCGTGTCGTAAATGATATAGAACCAAAAGATCGCGATATCGCTATGGTTTTCCAGAACTATGCCTTATATCCTCATATGACGGTTGCGGATAATATAGGCTTCGCTCTAAAACTCCGCAAACTGCCTAAAGATGAGATCAGAAAAAAGGTCGAAGAGGCGGCAGAGATCCTAGGTCTTACGGAGTGGTTGGATAGAAAGCCCAAGCAACTTTCAGGAGGGCAGCGACAACGAGTCGCTATGGGACGCGCTATCGTTCGCGAACCGTCCGTATTTTTAATGG
>JAJYFP010000178.1 GCA_021790855.1 Actinomycetes bacterium | reverse complement strand
CTCTAACGACTTCACTTTGGGACGACTAGGTACAGACGAGTCTCCAAAGTAAGCCTTAGGAGCGGCACCTTTTATGGATCGTACGGCCGCTATCATACCGCCATGATCTTGGAGATAGTCGTCTGAGTCAAAGATGTCATGCTCTCGATTATCCTGGTTCTTCGAAGCAACCTCCAGTCCGGAAAGTCGAGCTCGAAAGGCTTCCCTGTTAGGTAATCCGAAGCCGTTTCCTCCATATGAGTAACCACCCCATGTAAGGTAGACTTCAGCCAAATCCTCATCAGAACGCCAATGTTGAGACTCAAGAAGGGGAAGGATCCCCGATCCATACGCCTTTGGTTTTGGGCCAAAGATCCTAGGGACTCCTCGATCATGCACTAATGGGTTCATCTCACAAGGTTCATCAAGACCCTCAACAGCTGAAAATGCCTCATCGAGCAGTCTGATACTCTGAGGAAACGCGTCTCGAAAGAATCCCGAAATTCGACATGTTACGTCGACTCGAGGTCTTTTCAGCTCAGACAAGGGAATGACCTCAATACCAGTAACTCGTTGGGAAGAGTTGTGCCATATAGGTCTAACACCAAGTAGAGCTAGTACCTGAGCAACGTCATCTCCTCCGGTACGGATAGCGGCAGTACCCCATATAACTACCCCAACGGATCTGAGATCAGTTCCCGTCTCATCAAAGTAGCGCTTGATAAGTCCATCCGCCAACGAGCAACCGACCTCATACGCGAGTTTAGAAGGTACGGATCTGGGGTCGATCGAGTAGAAGTTCCGCCCTGTCGGAAGGGCGTTCGACATTCCTCTCGTAGGAGACCCAGACGGACCCGGAGGGACAAATCTACCATCTAACCCTTTCACGAGATTGGTAAGCTCATCACTACTGCGCTCGATTGCGGGAAGTAACGTTCGGCCGATCCAGGTCAACGTCCCTTGTAAGGCATCTGGCGCCTTTGCAATAGCGTCGGTTGTAAATCCCGATCGCATAAGCCTCTCTACCTCACCTTTTACAAGTGACTCGACCTCTTCTACCTTCGAGAGTTGAGTCACATAGGTAGGGTCAAATCCCAACACTAAAGCCGCTTTATCTCGAAGAGAACCGGCACCAGGTTGGTCCTCCCGAGTGATAGCGACAAGAAGGTCGATCAGGTGCTCATCTTTTGGAGCTTCACCAAAAATATGGAGTCCACCTCTGATAAGAGCGTCTTTTATCTCACAGAGATAACCATCCACGTGAACTAAGAAGTCATCAAATCCAGAGTCTTCAAAGTCAGGAGCGCCCTTGAGACCAAGCTCTTCATCGATCTCAGAACGTACTAATACCTCATATATCTGTTCCCTGATGCGCGCCAACTTAGACGGATCTAAAGACGTCAAGCGTTGATGTTCATCTAAAAGAGCCTCAAGTCTTGAGAGATTACCGTACGTTTCCGCTCTCGTCATCGGGGGAATCATGTGCCCGATAAGTGTTGCGTGAACACGTCTCTTTGCCTGGGTACCCTCTCCGGGATCGTTTATAACAAAGGGATAAAACACCGGCACCGAACCCAAGGCTAGATCTGGATAGCAGCCCTTTGACAAGCCAACACTCTTCCCGGGAAGCCACTCTAAGGTCCCGTGTTTTCCCACATGAACGATCGCGTCCACCTGCTCAATCTCGTCCAGATATCGATAGAACGATAGGTAGTGGTGAGTTGGAGACAACTCTGGAGAGTGGTAGATCGCAATCGGATTATCACCGAATCCACGTGGAGGCTGAATGCACACTAAAACGTTGCCAAAACGTAAGGCTTGAAGGTACAGCTTTGCATCTTTTACGTAGGCTTGACCTGGAGCTCGCCCATGGTCCTCCTCCAGCTGCGCTTGCAGCTCAGCTGGAAAGTCTTCAAAGCTAGAAAGGTAACTCTGAGTCGGAAAAGCTAGTGCAGTATCGACACGAGACCCAAAACCTATAGGACTGTGGTAGTCCAAGGTTTCTCCTAGCATCTCCATAAGTCGGTCTCCATCTTTCGGGTAGCCTCCGACTGTGTAGCCTACGTTTTCCATCGCCTCGAGTATGTTGATCGTTGAAACGGGCGTATCTAACCCAACAGCGTTCCCTAGTCGAGATCTCTTTGTCGGATATGCGGAGAGAACAACTGCTACCTTTTTATCTTTATTTTCAACCCTACGGAGTCGACAGAGTCGAAGCACGAGTCTTGAAAGTCTCTGTTGTCTCTCAAAATCCAACCGATAGCCAAAGATCTCTGCACCGAAGTCGACATCGTTGTCGATGAGTTCTTTGAAGGCTATCGGATAAGAGATGATCCTGCCATCAAACTCTGGTACAGCGACCGACATCGCAACATCCAACGGCGACAGTCCAAACGATGACTCATCCCAAACGCTTCGTGGCTGGGTAGAGATAAGGGCCTGGACGACCGGAGTATCTAATGACTTTAGAACGCCTGGGTCCCAGGAGAACGCTTCTTCATCAAAAGAACCCGCCGCAAGCATGGTAGAGACGACGACATCTACGCCGAGCGACCGCAAAATGTCTACGACGCCGCCGTCTTGTTCAATACCCTCTTGGCGCAAAGAGTATGCATAAATGGCGTAAACATCTAACCCCACCGATGCAAAACGTCTAAGCATGTCAGTGACAAAGGTGGTGTTCCCAGC
>JAJYFP010000177.1 GCA_021790855.1 Actinomycetes bacterium | reverse complement strand
TATCAACTTAGCTGTTGAGTCTACGAATCCAGCGAATGTTCCCGCCGCGTTAGATCCTCCACCAACACAGGCAACTACAAAGTCCGGAGTTCCACCGAATTGACTTTCGAACTGGCTCGAAGCCTCATCGCCAACGATCCTTTGAAACTCTCTAACCATATATGGGTAAGGATGCGGTCCCATCACCGATCCAATGCAGTAGTGAGTGGTCTCAAGCTCAGAGACCCACGCTCTCATCGCTTCATTGACTGCATCTTTCAGAGTCTTAGAACCCGAGCTAACTGGAATCACCTCTGCTCCGAGAAGCTCCATACGAAATACATTCAACGCTTGCCGTTTGACATCGACCTCGCCCATATAGACCTGGCAACTAAGGCCGAAAAGAGCGGCTGCCGTAGCTGTAGCCACTCCGTGTTGGCCCGCACCGGTCTCAGCAATAATCTTAGTTTTCCCCATCTTCTTTGTTAGAAGTGCTTGACCAATAACGTTATTAATCTTATGAGAACCCGTGTGGGTAAGGTCCTCGCGCTTTAGAAATACCTGTAATCCAAGCTCGCTAGAGAGACGTTTGGCATGTGTCAAAGGGGTCGGACGTCCAGCATACTCCGAAAGTATGTGGCTGTATTCATACTTGAACTCTTCATCTGACCAGAACTTCTCAAAGTAACTCTCAACCTCAGCACAAGCTCCGTGTAAGGACTCTGGAATATACCTCCCTCCGAACTCTCCAAAACGCCCGTCCTTCGGATGGCCCATTATGCTACTCATCTACCTATCTCCCAGTTGTAAGGACCCAGTTCATCTTCATCGAATGCATTGAGGTCGTCCGCCACTTTGCTATCAACTTCTTCCATACTTCGAACGGCCTGAATAAATCGTCTTAGTTTGCGTGGATCTTTTTGCCCCGGCTCCAACTCGACTCCACTAGAAACATCCACGCCGAAGGGCCGAAGCTTAGAGATTGCATCTCGAACGTTCTCCGGCGTAAGTCCTCCAGCAACTATCATCTTTGTTCTCTCTGGAACAGCCTCCACAAGCGACCAGTCAAACACCTGTCCAGAGCCTGGTGATGGAGAGTCAACCAGCAAAGCCCAACACCTGTAGGTCTTTACCTTCTCCAAGCGCTCCCGCCCAGCTACGATAGCTCTAATGGTATATCTCACCCTTTCAGATACATGCTCGATCTCCTCGGGGAGATAGTTTCCATGAAGTTGGGCACCGTTGAGGCCAACACCGTGTACGATCTCAACAACTTTTTCAGGTCGCTCACCCATGAATACGCCGAAGGTCATTATCGAAGATGGTAGCTGAGACAGGATTAACTTTACATTATCTACCGTAACTTGACGAGGTGAAGATGCAAAGACAAACCCTAGTGCATCGGTGCCTAACGCGACACTTAGCAGTGCATCCTTTGCGTTGGTAATTCCGCAGATCTTCACAAACATCTAAGGAACTCGTCTGGGAACGGTAGCGAAACTTTCTACCTTCAGGTGGTCGCTGGAGGGTATGACTAAAGACTCACCCACTAAGACCGCATCACACCCTGCGCTTGCAACACGCTCAATCTGGTAGCGATCCGAGATCCCTGACTCCGCTACCTTACAGACCTCAGAGGGAAGATCCGCTATCAACTTAGTAGCTAACTCGTAGTCGATCTCAAAGGTATGAAGATTCCTTTGATTTACTCCCACGATCTCAGCACCTACAGATAGCGCTACTTCAACCTCTTGGCTACTATGAACTTCAACAACGGCTTCAAGACCTACATCTTGAGCCAGGCGATACAGCCGCCCGAGTTCACTGACAGAAAGAATAGCCACTATCAGCAGAACGGCTGATGCACCTGCCAACTTCGCATCGTAGATATCCAGTGGTGATACCGTAAAGTCCTTCCTTAGTATAGGTAGATGACACTGAGATTTAACGGCCCTCAGATCCTCAAGAGATCCCGAGAAGTACTTAGAGTCTGTAAGAACCGAGATAGCCCTTGCTCCACCAAGTACGTATCGTTCGACGACTTCATCTAAGTTCAACTCGCTATTTAGGTTACCTTTAGACGGAGATCTTCTCTTGACTTCAGCGATCAAAGCAACAAACTCAGAGTGCATCAAGGCATCTCTAAATGATCCAGGATTCTCTTTCGACAGAGCATCCCGCTCTAAAGTATCGAGATCTCTTGAATCCAACTTTGCTCTTTCCCTATGGAACGCAGCGATTTCGTCTAAGTAGGTACTCACAATGAAAAGCCTAGCTATCTTTTTTGGCAACATACCGTAGAAGTTTCACAGACTTTGACTTAGTCACACTTTACACTGCCTAAATAAAGTTGTTAAAAACTCTCACCTCTAGCAGGACCTACCTCGATGGACACAGAACGGACCCTACTTTAATTCTTCTATAATTGCCTAGTACGCCTAACCGGATGCGTAACAAATTAGGCTCTAACCTAAAGGAAGGCTCTTCTTGAACAGATGTTGACTACCTCACCTAAGTTATATTTGAAGGAAGTATTAATCTAGGTGCGCCGTTCCTCTTCCTTTGCGCTAGAAAAACGAGTAGGCATCACACCGTGGATAGTTGCTCTTGCAGCCATAGCATGCTACGGTATATTCCTAGTCATTAGAGTTGTAGTGGCTGGTAAAGGTGACGTAGCAAGCTTAATTATCTTGGGACACACA
>JAJYFP010000013.1 GCA_021790855.1 Actinomycetes bacterium | reverse complement strand
GTCAACTGTAGTGCCGTACGGTTCTGAGCTTTTGGATTTTACCCCTCCATGGCGTAGAGATACTCTAGAAAACCTTGTATCGGAAAAGTTAGGAGAGCAGATCTCATTAGAGATGGACCTAGGGCGTCTTGAGGGACTGCTCAAGGAGTATGACGTTGAGGCTAAACCAGATTGGGGCCCAGGCAAAAAGGTAGTCGAACTCTACGAAAAGACGACTGAATCTACTCTAATACAACCTACTTTCGTATTGGACTTTCCGACAGAGGTGTCTCCTCTTGCTAGACAACACAGAGACAAAGCGAATCGAGTCGAGCGATTTGAGGCTTTTGTTGCTGGACGGGAGCTAGCGAATGCATTCTCTGAGTTAAATGATCCTAAGGTCCAGCGAGAACGATTTGAAGCTCAGCTAGCAGCCCGAGAAGCCGGCGACGCTGAAGCCATGGTTCTTGATGAAGACTATCTTAGATCATTGGAGTATGGTCTACCCCCAACTGGAGGACTTGGTATCGGTATCGATCGACTAGTGATGTTGCTTACTAACAATCAACAGATCAGAGAGGTAGTCCTCTTCCCAACCATGCGTCCTGAAACCTAGACAACTCTTTATTCATTAGGATACGCCTGCAGGACCTGCATTAACGAGTCGACGAGAGATCCAGCGACTTCGACGACATCCCAGATGGGTCCTGAGTTAAGTTCGTCCGCCACCTCTTTGCACCTTCGAAGGTAGCGACCAAGGATTTCCGCTGAACGGAGGAAAGCTCCGCTGTCAAGTAGTAATTGATTAATTCTAGAGAGGTCAATATCAGGGCTTTTGAGAAGTTCTCCTAGTGCCTTGGACACCTTTGGATTGCGAAGCCCATAGATCATGGGCAAGGTGTACACGCCTTCTGTTAGATCTTGGCCAGGAGTCTTCCCAAGAGTCGAGCGGTCGGCAATAAAGTCCAAAATATCGTCTCTGATCTGAAAGATCATTCCAAAGCTATGACCAAGTTCGTTTAGTAAAGTTTTCTCGTCTTCGGATCCTCCGGCTACCGATGCACCTATTTTGCACGAAGCTCCAAGTAGGGAAGCCGTCTTACCGGAGATGGCCTCTAAGTACTCCTCCTCGCTTCGATCTAGGTTGAACCCCGACTTTACTTCCAGTATCTGCCCCGTACACATGTCAGCTAAGGTGTCGGCTAAGAGTTCAGCAACCTCAGATCCAAGCCGAGCAGCTATTCCCGCAGCTCTCGCTAGGAGAAAGTCACCTGTTACTACTGCGATTTGATTGCCCCAGCGGCTGTTGACAGAAGCCACGTTTCTTCGGGAGGTAGCCTCGTCCATAACGTCATCGTGATGCAAAGATGCTAAGTGGACGAGCTCAACCGCGACGGCTCCGTGGTAACACCGGTAATCAAGTATTGAGGAAACGGAAAGAGCGGAAGCTAGCGCTAGGGTGGGTCTCACTCTTTTGCCACCAGCTCCGATCAAATGTGTCGATATCTCTGTCAGAAAAGGATCGTCACTCTTCACTGCATCGATTAGATGGTTCTCTAGTTCCTGCATTGCGCTTGCGATCTGTGGTATTTGAAAATCTTTAGTGTGCACTAGTAATACAAAATAGGTTAGTTGCGAGCAATATCGACAATTCAAAGGCGATCACTTGAAGAATTGTCGAGAAATTCTCTGACTGTGAGGTCTGACCTGACTTCAGGGTTTGAGTAATTTGCTCGATATAGTTCGCTTGACCTTCATAGTGACGTAGCAATATCTCCATGTTCTCTTGCTTGAGAGTCGGTAAAGACAACGTCTGCTTTGGCGCGAGGTCCCTGAGATTGGTGTACTTGGGGACTCTGACTCAACGCGGTTGAATCTTATTAGGGGCAGTAGTTAGCTCTTGGTGCAGTATGGGAAAGTGCATTAGTTAGAGCCGGTGCTCTGTAATGAGCTAAACGTTCTTGAGGAAGATGCCGAAGAGTTTTTACCTGTTCGCAACAGAGGAAGGTGATATCTGTCAGGTATCATGAAGCAGGTTCATGTGAGATGCGACCTGTGCAGCAGGTTGTTGCAGCAGTTTTGTTTTTTGGTCAAGTTGGAGGAGATCTATGGTATAGTGTATAGCTTGGAGAGCAGTTACCTTTTCGTTAGCCGGTCAGGTCTTACAGAGAATCTTCTCAGGCAGTGCTCAGCCAATCCTGGAAGCTTACACGATGTTTAAGCGTTGTCATTAGTGTAGAAGTGAAAGATCAGGTAGGACTATAAAACGTATAGAGCGAAATTGTTAGTAGAATTGAATATGACGTACTCAACTCCTTCTAGGAGGCAAGAACTTGTTTGAAAGATTTACAGATAGAGCTAGAAGAGTCTTAGTGCTCGCTCAAGAAGAAGCGAAGCTGCTCAACCATAACTATATAGGAACTGAGCACATCCTCTTGGGTTTGATCCACGAAGGTGACGGTGTTGCGGCGCAGGCTCTTGAGTCGCTAGGAATTTCTTTGGCAGCCGTGAGGGAGAAGGTTGAAGAAAAGATTGGACCGGCTCAGGGATCTGCACCTGGGTCCCCACCTTTTACTCCTAGAGCTAAGAAGGTGCTTGAGCTGTCCTTACGCGAGGCGCTGCAGTTGGGACATAACTACATTGGGACCGAGCATATGCTTTTAGGTTTGGTCCGAGAGGGTGAAGGCGAGGCAGCCCAGGTTCTGATTAGCTTGGGTGCTGACTTGGCTAAAGTTCGCCAACAGGTCATTCATATACTGTCGACCTCGTCGGGCAAGGAGACGGCTAACGCTGGCGTTGGTTCTTCCTCGGGTCAAGATAATCCTGCGGGTTCACCAGTATTGGATCAGTTTGGTAGAAACTTGACGCAGATGGCTCGTGAGAAGAAGCTTGATCCAGTTGTGGGTCGAGAGCGAGAGATTGAGCGCATGATGCAAGTTCTTTCAAGGAGAACCAAAAACAACCCGGTTTTAATCGGTGAGCCTGGTGTAGGGAAGACGGCTGTGGTCGAAGGACTAGCCCAACGTATTGTAGCTAACGACGTTCCGGACACTCTAAGAGGAAAGCAGATCTATACGCTTGATTTAGGAGCCTTGGTTGCTGGGAGCAGGTACCGAGGAGACTTTGAAGAGAGGCTAAAGAAAGTTCTCAAAGAGGTTAGGACTAAGGACAATATCGTTTTATTCATTGACGAGCTGCACACTTTGGTAGGCGCTGGCGCTGCTGAAGGGGCGATTGATGCGGCGTCAATTCTGAAACCGATGCTGGCCAGAGGAGAACTTCAAACTATCGGTGCGACGACTATTGACGAGTATCGAAAACATCTCGAAAAAGATGCAGCTCTTGAAAGGCGATTTCAACCAATTAAAGTTGATGAACCTACTTTGGAACAGACGTTGGAGATCTTGAAGGGCCTGAGAGATCGATACGAGGCACACCATAGTGTTACGATAACCGATCAGGCGCTTGTGGCAGCGGCGAACCTAGCGGACCGATATATCTCGGATAGATTTCTTCCGGATAAAGCTATCGACTTGATAGACGAAGCTGGCTCGAGGCTTCGGATAAAACGTGTGACGTCTCCTCCCGAGCTAAAGGAGCTTGACGCAGAACTTACGAAGGTAAGAAAGCGCAAAGACTCCGCCGTGGATATGCAAAACTTTGATGAAGCTAAGAACTTAGCCGCTTCCGAGAAGGAGCTAACGGACAAACGAAATATTCTCGAAGCAGACTGGAAGAGTCATGGCAAAGAGCTCTACGACGTTGTGGACGAGGAAGTTATAGCCGAAGTTCTTGCAACTTGGACAGGCATACCGGTCTATAAGTTGACTGAAGAAGAGACAGCCAAGCTTCTAAGGATGGAAGATGAACTTCACAGAAGAATTATCGGCCAGGAAGAAGCTATAAAGGCTTTGTCACGGGCGATTAGAAGAACTAGGGCCGGTCTGAAAGATCCTCGTCGTCCTTCGGGTTCATTTATTTTCTTGGGTCCAACTGGAGTTGGAAAGACAGAGTTGGCGAAGACGCTAGCGGAGTTTTTGTTTGGCGATGAGTCTGCTTTAATCCAGCTTGACATGTCTGAGTATATGGAGAAGCACTCCGTCTCAAGGCTAGTGGGTTCTCCTCCGGGATACGTTGGATACGATGAAGGTGGTCAGCTGACGGAAGCTGTGCGTCGGAAGCCGTTCTCGGTTGTGTTGTTTGATGAGATTGAGAAGGCACATCCGGATATCTTCAATACCCTCCTTCAAATACTTGAAGACGGTAGGTTGACGGATGCTCAAGGCCGAACGGTCGACTTCAAAAATACGATTCTGATTATGACCTCTAATCTTGGAACTGCGGATCTACGTAAAGCCTCAGTTGGCTTTGGTAAGGCGTCGGAAGACGTGACCTATGAGAAGATGAAGCTTAAAGTAAACGATGCTTTGAAATCTCACTTCAAGCCTGAGTTTTTGAACAGGATCGATGATGTCATAGTCTTCCATGAGCTTTCGATGAGCGAAGTCGTACGGATAGTCGATCTGTTTATAAAGAGAGTGCAGATCCAACTTGAGGCCCAAGGTATTGGTCTTGAATTAACGCAGGCTGCCAGAGAGCTTTTGGCGAAGAAGGGCTATGATCCACAACTTGGAGCGCGACCTCTTAGAAGAACGATTCAGAGGATGCTTGAAGACCAACTTTCTGAAAAGTTGTTATCCAAGGACTTCCGAGTCGGTGAGACCGTCGTAGCGGACGCAGATGGTGATGAGGTAGTTCTAACGGTTGTTGAAGGTTTTGAGCCACCACCGATAGAGCTAGCGGGAATGGGTTCTGAGTAGAAGCTATTCGAGCGGTTGGAGAGAGTGCCACATAGTGTTCTATGTGGCACTCTTCTTGTTTAACTGTACTAGTGGGTGGGAATGCAAGTTTAACTTTTAAGTTGAGGAACCAAAGTCGTAGACCTTAACGAGCCTAAAGATCCGTGATTGTTTCAGGAACTGTAACAGATCCCGGTCATGTTAGATTAATGACAAAAGTAGCTAGTGCGTTTTCCTGTTTTGAGTGTGGTCAAACATATCCAAAGTGGGAGGGTCGGTGTTTCAGATGTGGGAGTTGGAACTCAATTGATATTCAGCAAGACCCCCACGACGAACTCTCTTCACACAGTAGACTCCTCCTGCAGTCGGAGAGCGTAAGCAGCTATGGAGAAGATCCAGAAGTAAGGCACGATAGCGGAATCTCGGAGCTTGATAGAGTCTTTGGAGGCGGAATAGTTAGGGGCTCAACTGTGTTGTTGGCTGGTGAGCCCGGGGTCGGTAAGTCGACCTTGGCGACTCAGATCTGCTCCTATTTAGCCTCATCGGGCGCTAAGATTCTGTACGCCTCTGGTGAAGAGACACCCAGACAGATAGTCAGCCGAGTTAAAAGAATAAGTAGGAGCAGTGATTTTGCGCTTCTTTGTACGCAAGATCTTGGAGTGCTTCTGTCTGAGATCTCGAGAGAGGACCAAAGCTATGAGCTTGTCGTGGTCGATTCGTTACAGGCCTTCGCCGATAGTGAAAGCACTCTGTCGGCCTATGGAACTAATCAAACTAGAGCCAATGCGCAGTCGTTGAGTGCATTATGTAAATCGAAAGGCATAACTCTTCTGCTTCTCGGTCAAATTACGAAGGATGGTTCAGTACTTGGTCCTAAGTCGATAGAACATCTTGTGGATGTCGTTGCGTACTTTGAGAGATCGAGAGAAGGAGATGTTCGTTCATTGGAGGTTCATAAAAATCGGTTTGGTTCCACTCCTGAGTTCGCGGAGTTTACCCTATCCTCATCTGGCCTTAGTCTACCTCCTGAGGAACCTGTAGGTGGGGGTCCGGGCCGAAAGGCTGTGCCAGGACGTTCCTATGTTCCAATAAGTTATGGTTCCCGATATCGTATGACGGAGATTCAAGCCCTCGTGTCGCCTTCCTATGACGAATCGCCGAAGATATATGCAGAGGGATTTGAGGTGCGAAGACTTCAAATGTTGATGGCGATCATAGACAAAGAGCTGGCAATCTCCTTGCAGTCAAAGGTAGTTCTGATTCAAGTCGTAGGTGGACGAACTATTAGAGATCATGGTGGGGATCTCGCAGTTGCTGCTGCTCTCGTATCTGCGGCTACGAAAGTACCGATCAGTACGGATCTGTGCAGTTTTGGTGAACTTTCACTTTTAGGTGAAGTGAGGCCGATGGGGGATGCAGATGTTCGTTTGAGTTTTGCCAGATCGAGAGGCTTCAAGAAAGTAGTTTTCAACGATATAGAGCTGGAGAAGTCCACTAGGGAATGTGAATCTCTTGTAGGAGCGCTTGGTGTTTTAGGACTTCACGGATCGGCGCTTAGAGCTATAGGATAGGTAGGGTGAACTTTGAGAGCGATCCCGGTATTGTACAAGCCATAGCGAAGGTAGCGCCAGGTGGCGGCTTAAGGTCAGGACTAGATCGAATTCTACAGGCTCACATGGGTGCCCTTTTGGTGTTGGGAGATACTCCCGAGGTCCTGTCAATATGTTCCGGAGGATTCTTGGTAGATGCTGAGTTCTCGCCTCAGAGGCTCTATGAGCTGGCAAAGATGGATGGAGCGATCGTTTTGTCAAGTGATGGTATGCGTCTTGCTCGTGCCAATGTCCACCTAGTTCCTGACCCACGATTGCCAACTACCGAAACTGGAACGCGACATAGGACGGCCGAAAGAGTCGCTATAACCGTGGACGTTCCGGTTGTAGCGGTTTCCGAAGAGCTTGGAGTAATCACGGTGTATAGGGGGGAGCAAAAGCGACAGCTACAGCCGATTGTGGAGGTTTGGGCGCGAGCAAACCAAGCGATGTCTACCTTGGAAAGGTACAAGGAGCGACTTGATCGGGTCTTGACTAAACTTTCTGAGCTTGAAAGGACATCAAATACCACTTTTCGAGATGTGGTTTTAGTGTTGCAGAGGGCTGAATTGGTTCGAAGAATCTCTGAAGAGATCAACTGGTATCTCATAGAGCTTGGATCTGATGGACGCATGCTTTCTCTACAGTTAGATGAGCTTTACTTAGATATCCGTGGAGACTATGACTCTGTTATAACGGATTTTTTGGGTCCTTGCACGAACGAAGACTCTCTAGAGATCCGAAACTATCTCGCATCTTTAGAGATGGACGAACTCTTAGACTCTCGGGTTGTGGCCGAAGGGGTGTCCAAGAGAGCGCGCTGCGTAGAGTTAGCGGAAAGTATGTCAATCGACGCTCAAGACCGGCTAAAGGTGATGTTGACTTCACGGGGCGAAAGGGTCTTGTCGATGGTGCCTAGACTGCCTAAGTCTGTGCAAGATACTGTTCTCGCAAACTTCTCGAATCTTCGAGAGCTAAACGATGTATCTGAGTTCGAGCTTTCGAAGATTGATGGCGTTGGTCCAGAGTGGGCTAAATCTATAAAGGAGTACATTGCAGAGGAGTAGGAATCTCCTAGAGTTGTCCCTCTCCTGCAAGATCCTCCATGCCTTTGCGATCGATGATTCGATAGTTGTGGTCTTTCGTACTAATTAGTTTCATCTTGACCAAGGCTGATAAGGCTTTATTGACACGCTCTCTTGATGCACCTACCAATGAGGCGAGTTCTTCTTGCGTTAGAGATAGTCGGAACTCTTCCTTTCCACCTGAAAGCTCTAGAAGTCTCTTTGCCGTGCGTCCAGAGACATCTAAGAACATTGCGTCCGCAAGTGCATCATCTGTGTTCCGTAGCCGGTGTGCTATCAGCTCAAGAAGAGACCAAAGGATCTGTGGTCTCTGTTCGATGACTGCTCTTACGGCGGGGTAGGGCACCCTAACCAACTCGGTACGGTCTAAGGCTCTTGCAGTAGCGGAACGTCCTCGTCGATCGAATAGGCCCATCTCTCCAAAGAGATCGCCTTGTTCCATCAAGGCTACGATGGACTCTTTTGATTGGCCAGCAAGTTTTACTATTCCGATTCGACCTGTAGCAACTACGAAGAGTTCTTGGGCCGGGTCACCTTCACTAAATACGCTTTGGCCCCTGAGAAGAGTCGTTCTTCTTGAGGAACGGGTTATGAGTTCGATCCCGCTCGGTTCTAGTAACCTGAACAGTGGTGTCTGTCTAAGTAACGTCTTTGGATCGATGTATGTGATTTCGGACCTCCTTTACATGTGCAATCTGGGATTCGTTTTAGCAGGCTAGAATGTATAGGTGTAATTTAAAGCTTTTTCTCTAACAGATTGTAGAGAACAAAAGCGGTGATCGGGAGACCAAGTGGGTTTTGACGTCGGTGATAAGGTTGTTTATCCACAACATGGAGCTGCGATAATTGAGCGTCGTGAGACGAAGACTGCCTTTGGTGAGGAGAAAGAGTTTTTAATCATAAGGGTAGCTTATGGCGACCTTACGGTTATGGTGCCAGCGGAAAATACTGAAGAGGTGGGGCTACGAGAGGTAATAAACGACGAGGAGGTAGAAGAGGTGTTTGCCGTCCTTCGTAAAAAGGAGGCGCGAATGCCTACGAACTGGTCAAGACGTTTCAAAAATCACGTGGAAAAGTTGAAGTCCGGAGATATCTATCAAGTTGCTGAGGTTGTTAGAAACTTATCCCTTAGAGACCAGGACAAAGGGCTCTCTGCGGGAGAAAAGAGAATGCTAGCTAAGGCGAGGCAGATATTGATCTCGGAGTTAACATTTGCTCTCGACTGTTCTATGGAAGAGGCGGAGAAGAAACTCGACTCTGCTTTAGTGTAACTAGGACAGACCTGAGCAGTGAATGACGTCACTACTATTGTTGTAGCAGCGGGATCGGGGAGTCGCTTTGGCAGTAGGAAGCAGTTCTTAGAGCTAACACCGGGTAAGTGGATGCTTGATTTCGCAGTTGAAACGGCGAGACGTGTATCGGGTGAAGTTATTGTAGTGGTGCCAGCCGACGCCGTAGTGGAGACGAAAAGTCGCTATCAAGGAGTCAAGGTAACCGCTGGCGGAATAAGTCGTTCTGATTCGGTCCGAAGGGCTCTTCCGCTTGTTAATTTTGAGACCTGTAGATGGGTTCTAGTGCACGACGGTGCGCGGCCTTTGGCGTCGGAAGACCTGTTCCTGCGTGTCATTGGATGCTTACAAGATGGAGCCAATGCGGTTGTTCCTGGTATGCAGATGGCAGATACGATTAAGCGCGTTGAAGAAGGAATGGTGCGAGAGACCTTCAACAGGGAAGAGCTCTGCCGCATTCAAACGCCCCAGGGTTTTGAACTTTCAGATCTTTTGACGGCCTATGAAGGTGACCTTGAAGGTACAGATGATGCTTCACTTTTCGAGCAGCTTGGTATCAGTGTTATGGTGGTTGAGGGAGAAGAAGCTAACATAAAGGTTACCAACCCATCGGATATGAGTATTGTTAGAACTTTCCTTGCGTACTACGACGAGTTTGGAATGGACATGGTGGATAAAGGTTCGGCAAAGTATCGCGTGGGTTCGGGTTTTGATGTGCATCCGTTCGCTAACGATGATTCGAGGGTTTTGATTCTAGGTGGTGTTGTGCTACCTGGCTATGGACTTCTCGGGCATAGCGACGCTGATGTGCTGAGCCACGCTATTGCTGACGCAGTTCTCGGTGCTGCTGGGCTATCAGATATCGGAGAACACTTTTCTGACCGAGATCCGAGATGGAAAGATGCACACTCGATAGATATGCTTCGGAGCTGCGTCGACATGGCTAAGGGAAAAGGGTATGTGCTTGAGAACGTTGATTCAACTATTGTGTGTGAAACTCCCAAGCTTTCCCCTTTCCGTAACTCAATCGTAAAGAGCTTGGAAGATGCGGTTGGCGCGGAGGTAAATCTCAAGGCGAAGACTGCGGAGAAGCTGGGTGCGATAGGGCGTAGTGAAGGAATAGCGGCTTTCGCAACGGTTCTTATGAGAGGAGTCGTTAGATGAACCACGGACGAAGAAGCTCAAGCCTACCAAAACGAGGACTGGCGCGCGATCGCCAGAGGCAGACGATGTCTCAGGGAGCTACGAAGAGTTCTGAGCGGAACGGTATCGGTGGCGAACAGGTTGAGGGTCGTCAGGCCGTTCGCGAACTTCTCAAGGCTGGTCGACGGCGTACGTATGAGGTTTTCTTTGATCAAACAGTTGACCGCACAGGCATAGTAGCGGAAATAGCGTCCTTGGCGTTGGATAGACGGGTGCCATTGAAAGAACTCTCAACTTCTAAGTTTGATCTTTTGCGTAGGTCCGAGTCTTCTCAGGGTGTGGTAGCGATCGCTGAACCTTTGCGACATTACGATATCAATTCGTTGCTGTCGCAGGATCTCGATAGTAGAGCTAAGAAAGTTATAGTTCTTGACCATGTGACCGATCCTAGAAATCTTGGGTCCGTCTTACGAAGCGCCGAGTGTGCGGGGTTCGAATACATTGTTCTTCCAGAACGTAGATCTACTAAGATTACACCAACTGTAGCTAAAACTGCGGTGGGTGCAGTAGAGTATCTGAAGTTTGTTTTGGTTCCAGGCGTGGCTAGCGCTTTAGAGGAC
>JAJYFP010000176.1 GCA_021790855.1 Actinomycetes bacterium | reverse complement strand
AATAAGATATTGGGGAACATTGTGAAGGTGACGCCGTCTTCCAAGGTGGTCGGCGACCTTGCGTTGCATCTCGTTGCAACCGATACAGACCCAAAGGAGTTCGAAGAACATCCCGAGGCCTTTGATATACCAGACTCGGTGATTGGTTTTCTAAATGGAGAGTTAGGCACACCTCCAGGGGGATGGCCTGAGCCTTTTAGAACAAAGGCTCTGTCGGGTAGGAACGTCAAAGCGAGTCAGACTCCAACACTGACAAAAGAACAAGAGGCGGCGCTCTTGGGTCCTGACCCAAAGTTAGCGCTGAGCCGTATAATCTTCCCAGGCCCTACGGAGGAGTACCTTGAGTACTCCAAGAAGTATGGAACGCTATCACTGCTCCCCTCGCCAGCCTTCTTCTTCGGTCTCGAACCGGGAGAAGAGGTAGCCGTGACGCTGGAGCAAGGTCTCGATCTTTATCTTGCAGTCGATGCTGTCGGCTCTCCAGACGCTAAAGGATACCGTGACGTCTACACAAGGCTAAACGGTCAACCTCGTGTAATATCTGTAAAAGATGAGTCTGTTGCCTCAAAGGTTGTCTCTAACATCAAGGCAAATCCGACAAATCCCAACGAGGTGGCTGCGCCCTTTACTGGAGTCGTAACGATAGAGGTATCGGTCGGTGATCAAGTTCAGATGGGTCAGACGATTGCAACGATCGAAGCCATGAAGATGGAGGCTGCGATCACGGCTCCCGTCGCTGGAACGGTTGAAAAGATCGTCCTCAACTCCGCTGTGCGAGTAGATGGTGGCGACTTGCTTTTAGTGATATCGTAAATCACATTATATGATATAGTTTTATATGAAAATTTATAGGTACTCTGAACAGGGAGTATTCGATAGCACCTAAAATTGTTCTCTTTTTAACTTGCAACTCCGGCGTCTTTAGTTCAAACTGAATTATAGCTATTTGCGTGTGTGCGAATATAGCTTGACCTACGTAGGGCGGGAATTTTAGGGGGAACTGAGATGAGTGATATGTCGGCTGATACCGTTTTGGACTGTAAGGGCCTGCAGTGTCCACTGCCTGTCGTAAAGACAGCGCAGGCGATCAAAAAGATTGAGGTTAATGAGGTTCTTGAACTTCTTGCGACCGATCCAGGAGTAGAGCCCGATATGAAGGCGTGGAGCACGCGTACTGGGAACGAACTTCTAAAGATTGAAAAAGAAGGAGACGTCTTCCATGTCTTTTTAAGGCGTGCTCGATAGCCGCATCGATGTAACTCGATACGCGGTATTACTACCGCATACCGGTAAAACACTCAATTATTTAACTATCAACTAATTGTCTAGGTAATTCTATTTGAAAAACGATATCTCATAAGGGGGAACTGTGTGGACAGACGAGGGTGAAGGTAAGGTCATGTACGTCCAGACTCACGGTGTAAGCGATCCTGGTAGATCAGCAACACCGTTTTTTTTAGCAGCGTCAGCAGCAGCAATGGAGGAAGAAGTTCGGATCTACTTCACTATGTACGGTCCCCAACTACTTCAAAAAGATGTGATAGACAAGATCGGACCTAAAGGAGATAGGGGACAGAGGCTCTCTTACTTTATCAAGCAAGCTACCGACCTTGGGGTGCGACTCTTTGTCTGCCAGCCGTCTTTGGACCTAAACGATCTTGCGATAGAGGATCTGATCGATGACGTCGAGATGATAGGCGGTGCTGCCTTCAACGACCTAGCTATGCGTGCAGACGCAGTGATCTCCTTTTAGCCATGAGAACCGTAACCGAAGATCCCTATATGAAGGTTGACCGAGTCGCCGGTCACGAAAACGTAGAACGTGCGAACAAGGTGGCACTAATGGACGAGGTCTTTGCCGATCCTCGGATCTCTCACTATCTATATGGATGCTATGAGTGTGGGATATGTGTTGCGGCCTGTCCTTCTGCTCGTTTCTATGACTTTAGCCCAAGAAGGATCGCACAAGCTGCGGCTAGAAGAGACATTGATCTGATGTTTCAGCAGATGGAAGAGGATATCTGGGAGTGTTCTCAGTGCTTCTCTTGTCTCAGATGTCCGAGGGGAAACAACCCCGGTGGCATCATTACGGTTATGAGAGAGGTCGCTGTGAAAAATGGATTGCACTCTGCCCAAGAGGCGCTGCACGGGTACTCAAGGATCATATTCAAGATCATGTCCACCGGTACTCAGGTCTCTCCAGATATGTTACAACCAGATGCATTCCCTGACTGGGGTCCAGAGGTAAAAGACGTATCTGAAAATCTTGATCTCTGGAGGCGTGCCCTTCCTCCAGAGACACACCATACAACAAAGACTGGTTGGGCTGTAGCGGACAAGACGATAGTGGAGCTCTATCTCATTTGGCTTGAGACGGGGGCTCTTGACATGATCAAGCAAGTTGATGAGGGGATCCACATGATCTTGGAAGAGGTCATGGAGGAGAGATTGGAAGACGAGGGTATCGAGATATGACACAGATAGAACCAGTTCAGCTGCTTCTCTCAAAGAAGGAGCGATTTGACAGAGAGCCTGACCGAAGATCGGCAGACTTTCACGAGTTGCTGTTCGACCTTGAGAGTCGTGGTGAGATTGAAGTGCAGCGTGTCCAAGGAGACTACGTTACTGTTCCAACCAAGTATGGAACGCCTAAGAAGATTCAAAAGGGGCATTTATGGCACCATAAGTCATGT
>JAJYFP010000175.1 GCA_021790855.1 Actinomycetes bacterium | reverse complement strand
GTGCGTTGTGATGGATCCTCAGCCATCCACTACCCCAATTCGATCAAACAATGCACGATCATAACTACGGCAGCCGCCTTCTCCAAGCAATAGCTCTCTTGCAATCATTAAAAGTCGTCGAATCTTCGTAGTCGTGTCGTTGTAAGTATTCACAGAGCCCCTGGTTCAAAGCATCCTAACTGAACTTATCGGAAAGAAGCAGAAAAACCTTGATTAAATGTCAGATGCCAAACTGTTGGTAAGCTGGGCGGCATCTTTAAAATAATCCCACGTTCTCTGTCTTGGGTAGACCCAGATGGTCAAAGGCTCGATGCGTCGCCACTCTGCCTCTGGGCGTCCTCACCACCATACCAAGTTTGACCAAAAAAGGTTCATGAACATCTTCAATGGTCATCTTCTCTTCTCCGATCGCCGATGAGATCGCACTCAGTCCAGCGGGCCTGCCTTGAAAAGACACACACAGCGTTTGAAGGATCTCCCGATCCACTCGGTCCAATCCAAGATCATCTACGCCAAAGACATCGAGACCCTCCTTGGCAGTCTGGCCATCGAGCCTTCCTGCTCCACTGACGGAAGCGTAGTCACGAACTCTCTTTAAAAGTCTATTTGCCAATCTAGGTGTACCTCTTGATCGAAGGGCAATCTCATATGCCGCTTCAAAGTCGATGTCAATTTCAAGGATCTTTGCTGACCTGGTAACCACTTCAGCCAGCTCGTTCGCACTATAATACTCCATCGTATGAACAAAGCCAAAGCGATCTCGAAGTGGACCTGACAGCATGCCAGTTCTCGTCGTGGCACCAACCAAAGTAAAGCGGGCAATATCCAGTCTCAAGGTACGACTGGTTGGTCCTTTACCGAGCGTCACGTCAACTTTGAAGTCCTCCATAGCACTATAAAGAAGCTCCTCGACGGTTCTAGGGAGTCTGTGGATCTCGTCGATGAAAAGCACATCTGAGTCCGAAAGGTCTGAGAGCAAAGAGGCAAGATCACCGGCTCGAGTAATCGCAGGGCCGGAGGTTACCCTAAAGTTGACGCCAACTTCATTCGCCACGATAGATGCAAGCGATGTTTTCCCAAGGCCAGGCGGACCGGCAAAAAGAATATGATCTACCTGTTCACCTCTTATCTTCGCGGCCCCAACTACTATGTTCAATCGCTCTTTAAGCTCGCTCTGACCCACAAAGTCAGAGAGATACTTTGGACGCAGTACATTGTCAATTGCAGTATCGTAGATGTCAAGCAGTGACGTGGAGGAGACCGAGACTGTTTTTGGCTCAACTTCCGTCGTCGAACTATCCGATTTCTTGAAGATCACTTCTTTTGCGCTCATGATCTAAGCTCCTTTAACGCTAGCCGCAGGCCGAACTCAGGATCAATATCCGAAGGTATAGCCTTGAGAGCTTCAGCGATCTCACCGATCGAGAATCCCAAAGCTAGCAGCGCCTCTCCGACTTCTCCCAGGCTTCCAGAAAAAGACGCAACACTGTCGGGCGCCTCGCCAAGCTCAAAAAAGCGCTTCAACTCAAGCACCAGACGTGACGCCAATCTTTCTCCGACGCCCGGTACCGACTTAAAGAGCTTTGTATTGCCTACAAGTACAGCGTCACTCACACCTTTTACGCCAAGTCTACCCAAAATTGTGAGAGCGAGTTGTGGACCCACTCCTTGGACGGTGCGTAACTGGTCAAAGCTTTTTCTCTCCATCTTTGATTCAAAGCCATAAAGAACCGGCACCTCGTCACGGACGAGCATCCTCGTGTAGATTACCACAGGTCTCCCCGGATCAAATAAAAGCGAAGGCACCGTGATTATCTCATATCCCATTCCACCAACGTCAATGACGACAGAAGTTCCGTCACTTTCCACCACTTTACCGGAGACCCTATCGATCATGACAGTTTCCATCCTTGTCTGACCACATCTGAAGCGCTCAAGAAACAGTACGCAAGTCCTATGGCATCGACGACGTCAGGTGGATTGATTGGATGTGTCATGCCTAACAGCCTTTGTACCATACTTTGAAGCTGCCACTTGTCAGCTGAGCCATCTCCAACCAAGGACAGTTTCATCTCGTTCGAGGAGACCTGGGCTATGGATATAGATGCGCTTTCCGCAGCCATAAAAGCAGCCCCTAAAGCCTGTCCCACTGCCATCGCCGACTTCAGGTTGGTCTTGAATACCACTCGCTCCACAACAACGACATCTATGGATTGGCACGCAATAATACTCTTGAGCGAGTCAAATATCTGAAGCAGCCTTGACGGCAAAGGTGCCTCTTTATCCGTCCTTATTACTCCCGCTTCTTGCACTTCGATCGCTCGAGTTGAACGACTGACGATCGCATAGCCACACTTTGCCACGCCTGGGTCCACTCCGAGTACATACATATGTTCTAATTTAGACTATATCATTTCAACTACGGGCACTTCACGAAAACTCTGCATTAGAGGCCGAGCGTTAACGCACGACATATCAGAACCCCAAACAGGAGCCAAAGAACAGTCGTCAATTCGAAAAGTCAAAGGAAGTATCAGTCATATTAATCTACAAAGACCTGATGACATCGATGAGTTGCGCGGAGGGACGATAGGTGAGGCCGGCTCGAGAACGGTGGGCAAAACGTACGAATCCCTCTTTGTCAACAACAAACACTGATCTACGATAAAAGCCCAGGGGACCTAAGACTCCATAGGACCGAGC
>JAJYFP010000174.1 GCA_021790855.1 Actinomycetes bacterium | reverse complement strand
CGCCGACTTCTACGTTGCGAACGTAGCGCTCTACCAGCTGAGCTACACCCCCAAACCTCAGAAACATACTAGCGACTCTCGATACCCGATCACCGCAAAACCCATATACCCACAAGACTCTTAATGCACCTATACAGAGTCTCCAAAGATGGCGCCCATGACACCTCCAGTAGTAGCCGTTGTGGCTGCTCCACTGCCTAGATACGGCGAAAGTGCATTAGCAAGTATTGGAACGGGCATCGATTGAAGCCAGATCTCACCTGGTCCCGTTAGTGCTACTAGATGATAACCATCTCCACCAAAAAATATATTTGACATCCCCTGCATGGTCGTTATTTGAAACTGTATCGTATCTTGAAACATTCCAACATGACCAGGGTGCACGAGTAAAGTCTCCTGAGGTTGAAGCTTGTAATTAATAATCTCACCCGAGAGCTCTACCCAGGCAGTACCTGACCCTTCAAGCCTTTGGAGGATAAAGCCGTCTTTACCATACACACCAGCTCTAAAACTCTGCTGCATTCCCACGGTCGGTATGACATCCAAGGTGGCGCATAGCATGCCATGTCTATGTACCAAGTAACCGCTACCAGGTGAGATGGCTACCGGGAAGATCCTCCCTGGAAGCTTGGTCGCAAAGGCGACCATACCGGCACTCCCATGAGCTTCATACTTGGTCAAAAACAAGCCACCTCCACCGACGACGCGCTTTATGCCAGAGAGTAGACCTCCCCGGCCGGTTGGATTTGAACCCATAGTCTGACTCATTCGCAGACTTGGAGTCATCCAAGAGAGTTCGCCGTGAGTAGATATCACGGCTTCGCCAGGATCAAGAGACACCTCCAATACCGGCATAGTCGTTCCCTTTACATCCGCATTCATGTACAGACCTCCGATCTGCTTCAAGTGACGGGCTCCAACCCAGGTAACTAACTCTAACGCATCTTCAATCCATAATGTGAGGATCATGATCAATCACCAAATTCTTACACAAAATATCTCATGCATCCAGGCACCACAGTTCAACACTTAGAAAGATCAATGGAACTCACGCTCGCATTGCTTTAAGTGGTCATCCAAAGCACCATCGGTTTACTCCAAGAAGAGAGGTAACGATCTGGCTAGAATCACATCATGAGTAAACTTGTAACTCCTCCAGTAGAGGGCCGACGCCACAAGGAAAGAGTAAGGACTGAGAGGGATCAGGTTCGCCTGGTTCTTGAGAGAAACTACCTTGGTCATCTTTCTGTGATTGATAAAGCCACCAACTTCCCATTTACTATCCCGATCGCGTACTCCTTAGCCAACGACACCCTTTACCTTCACGGAGCAGCTGGCAACCATGCACTTTCCCTGGCGATAGGAAACCCCTGTAGCTTTGTGGTAACAGAGGTGTCGGAGTTTGTACTTGCCGAGACGATGTTCCATCACTCCATAAACTACGCCTCAGTAGTCGTCTACTCCATCGGGAAAGAGATCACCGATTTAGAGACTAAAGACTCATTGCTCGTAAACTTCGTCGAGCGGATGTATCCCGAAAGGTCCAAAGTTCTGAGACCAAATAACAAGGTGGAACTGATTAAAACCAAAGTTGTGTCACTCGATCTCCAAAACGCAAGCGCAAAGGTAAGAGAGGATCGCCTAGAGACTTCCATAAAAGACGGGCTATGGAGCGGTACTATTCCAATACATACGACGTTTCAGAACGCTGACGCTCTTTCCCAGCCGATGCTTGGACACTGTATAACCAAGAAGAAGGCCGTATCTTAGGAGATCAGATCACTCTCCTGATGCTCTATCGACCTTACCAATAGAGCTATCTCTCGAATCGTCACGTACAACTGTGGCAAAGATACCGCTACGTCATCTTCTTCAAGGGATCGAAGAACCGACTTGATCTTTTCAAGATGCTCTCGATGTCGAAGGCCCCAAATTGCCAAAGGATCCATCGAGGCTTCGCTTTCATCGATATGGGCTTCAAGATACCTAGTAGCGTTTCGAGCCAACTCCATCTGGATGTTGGATAGATCAACAAACAAAAGTTCTCTTGATGACTCCTCCCAATGATTTCCGACCAGTACAGACGAAAGATAAGACCTCAACGTTGGGAGATTTGAAAGTGTTCCAACCGCGAAAAATATCCGAGCCGCCTTAATCGGAGATCCCAAGTTAAACTCTTCCTCTAACATCACTACAGCCGGTACAGATACCAAGGTATCGATGACTCCGAAGAAAGTTGCTACCTCCTTATCTAGTCCACTCTCTATGAGTTCCGAAGTACGCCTTTGCTGCCGATCAAAACCTGCTTTGTCCAGTACGAAAGCTAAGTTATCGAAAATGTCAGGAAATGCTGGCTCAAAACGCCCGATAATATCAGACAAGCTCTGGCTCATCTGGCCAGAGGTAATGAGCCAACGAGCCATCCTGAATGAAGATAGCGCTAGACGGTTCATGAGCGACACTCGAAGGCTCTGAGGAACTTGCCTTTGCTCGATTAGCCGTTGCACCCAACCTTGTGCGTCTAGTATCTCCAACGCGGCCAACAGCGCCTTTGATGCCTCTTGGACCGTGACTGAGGAGATCTCAGATAGCTCAAATACCGAAGTGATGCCGACAAGATTATTCGGAAAGCGTATGCTTATCGGCGGCGTACGGAATAATCGCCCTCGCCCCAACGGAGATCATCGTCATGAAGAAACCGAAACTGCT
>JAJYFP010000173.1 GCA_021790855.1 Actinomycetes bacterium | reverse complement strand
GTGCTGCATCTTCCATAGCTCCATCTTTGGGAGGCGGGCTCGCTCGGTACCTTCCCGGAGGTGATCGCTTTCGAATATACACCGTTACAGGTGGCTTCCCTTCGATATCTACGTCCGCCTATAAGTTGAAGTTGAAAGGTCTATTCGAAAAGGAGTTAGAACTTTCCTATCAAGATATTTTGGACTTACCCCGACAGCAGTTGCAGCATAACTTTCAGTGTGTAACGGGCTGGGTCGTTACCGATGTTCCTTGGAGTGGAGTTTCACTAGAGTATCTCGTGAAAGAAGTTGGACTGAAAGGTGAGGCAAAGGCTCTGGAGTTCTACTCTTATGATGGTGTCTACACTGAGTCGCTGACTCTTGATCAGCTGGAACGTACAGGGGTGTTGGTAGCGACCGATATGTACGGCTCTCCGCTTACTCAAGCTCACGGAGGTCCTGTAAGGCTTTACGTACCGCCGATGTATGGATATAAGTCCATAAAGTGGCTTTCGGAGATACGAGCGGTAAGAACTCCCACGCCTGGTTACTGGGAGCAGCAAGGATACCCCGTCGATGCGTGGACGTCATCTAACGGTTCACTTGGAGGTGTTTTGTAGTTGGCTCAAGCTGACGTTAGTTCAAGGACTTCACTTCCCATAACCTTCAAGGTAGTGCATCTAACCACTTTGGTCCTCTTTGTTGTACTACTTTTATCTGGAGCTGTCCTATACGTAGGCTCCCTTGAAGCGATAGTTGGAGACCGAGCTCTTGTGGCATATGTTCATGTCTATAGCGGTCTTTTTATACTAGTGCCGTTCTTGTTGTCACTAAGTAACTTAAAGGCCCACCCAAGGTTAGCATCTGTCTATAAGCAGCTATCGCAGTGGAGTCCAGCTGATAGAGCAAGTCTCTTTGGCGTACCTCTTGAGAGGTCGAACCGGTTTAACGGCGGGCAAAAGTTAATGGCCAATGCGTTACTTGCTACCTTGATAGTTCTTTTGATTAGCGGAGTTGTAATGGCATCATATATTCCACTTTCGATTTCAATGAGACAGGGTGCGACCTTTGTCCATGACTTGATGGCTTTTATAGTGGCAGTTTTGTTCACAGGTCACTTGCTGTTGGCGATCAGACATCCTCAAGCATTGAGGTCTATATTTAAATTTAATTGAGTCCACCACTTTATATTGTGCTGTGTCTAATGTGATCAGTGGCAGCTAGCGTGACTATAGATATTCGATAAAGGAGAAGTAGTTGGATATAAGAGTTGGAATCTCTGAGTCAGCACGTGAGATTGATATCGAGGCGGAGGACAGCGTGACTCAAGAAGCGATCGAGAAATTGGTTGCTGACGCGATGACTTCGAACTTGCCAATGATGTGGCTCGTGGACCGAAAGGGGCGAAAGGTGGGAATTCCAGTTCAAAAGATCGCTTACATAGAGATAGGACCGAACAAGGCTGAGCGCCGAGTGGGGTTCGCTCTTCCTTAACCAGTTTCACGGCGACAGCTGCGAAACTGGTTAAGGTTCAAAGATAAGGCGTTGAACGATTTGACCCGATTCAATAACGAACTTGAAGAAGTTCTTTCCAAAAGACTTATCTTCGTCACTGGTAAAGGTGGCGTGGGAAAGACGACGATAGCGACAGCTTTAGCCCTCTTGGCGGTTCAAAAGGGAAAGAAGGTGCTTTTGTGCGAGGTAGAACCTAAGGGTGAGATAGGTCGGTACTTCGGCGTGAAGCGGGTTGGATTCGAGCCAATTGAAGTTCAAAAAGGTCTCTACGTCATGGAGATGGATACAGAAAGAGCCCTGTCGGAGTATCTTCGAATTTACCTAAGGGTTCCTATCCCAACTCGAGTCGGTCCACTTGCAAAAGCTTTTGACTTTGTCTCTAACGCGGCTCCAGGTGTTCGGGAGATCTTAGTTGTGGGAAAGCTTTGCTATGACGTTAGGCAGTCAAACTACGACATCGTGATAGCTGATTCATCTGCTACGGGTCACGTTGTATCTCAACTGGCTTCCCCTCAAGGAGTCAATGAACTCTTTGGTGTAGGCTTAGTAAAAGACCAAACAAAGTGGATGATCGATATTTTGAAAGATCCCGATCAAAGCGGAATATGCCTGGTTTCAACTGCAGAGGAGACCCCCGTAGAAGAAGCGGTGGAGCTTGCCCAGCGAATACGTTCGGAGACTCAAGTAAGGCTCACTCTGGGTGTCATTAACAAAATCATTCCGAAGATCTTCTCCGATACTGAAGAGGTGTTTTTTACAGACATGAGCCATGGATCCTTGAGAGACACCTTAGAGAGGGAGTTAGGCGGTGCGGTAAAGGGTTTGCTTGACGCGACCTTGCTGTGGGAGTCTTTGGCAAGATCCAATCAGGAGAACGTGACGAAGTTCAAAGATGCTCTCGGGGAGTCGATCTCGATGATTGAGGTACCTATGGTACCAGGAGTGTCAGTGGGTATTGGGCTTGTGCGGGAGGTTGCTGAAACGATAGAGGTTGAGTTGGCGTGAGAACAAACGAGTCGTCGTTGGTGTCGCTCCTTTCAGATCTTGAGATCATCCTGATTGGCGGTGCTGGAGGTGTCGGGAAAACTACTACTTCGGCAGCTCTAGGTGTGGCACTGGCGACCCAGACGCCTAAGAAGGTTCTAGTTCTAACAATTGACCCTGCAAAACGCTTAGCGAGTGCGATGGGCATAGACGAACTTACGCACTTACCTCAAGAGGTGGAGATACCAGGAGCGCGCG
>JAJYFP010000172.1 GCA_021790855.1 Actinomycetes bacterium | reverse complement strand
AAGGAGAGTGTCCAAGTCCTATAGGAACGGCCGCAAAGAAAAAACAGTTCTTTCTGATGTAACTTTAGAGATCTCCAAAGGAGACGCTCTAGCCATTGTAGGTGAATCGGGTTCAGGCAAAACAACGTTAGCACAGATACTTTGTGGTCTCATAGAACCGACCTCTGGAGTCATATCTTTCAACGGCACAACTTCAAACCTAGCTAGGGCCATAAGAGGTCAGGTACAGCTTATTTTGCAAGACCCAAGAGATAGTTTCGATCCCAGATGGACGATAGGAAAGTCAATCCTTGAACCCCTACAGGAAAGGCACGCTCCTGAAGAACGAGAGAAGCTCCTGCTTGAAGCGGTACGTCAAGTCGATCTGCCTATACAGGTGTGCAGTCGCCTGCCCAAGGAGCTCTCGGGCGGGCAGCTTCAGCGCGCTTCAATAGCAAGGGCTCTACTTACAGGTCCACAGGTTGTGGTCGCAGATGAACCACTCAGCTCTTTGGATCTTATATCAAAAGCACAGATCGTTGAACTCATCCGTTCAAACGTCGTCAGCAAAGGCAGCACGCTCGTTCTAGTCTCCCACGACCTTAGCGCCGTAAGAACTTTGACCAAACACATCGCCGTCTTATGGAAAGGCGAACTAGTGGAGTATGGAGATACGGATTATGTCTTTGAAAATCCCTCGCATCACTACACCAAGAAACTCCTAAAGTCGACAAATGTGCAGAGATAGTCAAAGAAGACAACTTGTCCTGCATCTAAAGATATCTCAACCGAAGCGGTCATTAGAGGACTATTCCAGTTCGGAATCGTACCTGAGAAACAATAAGACTCCAATAACTGACTCACGATAAAGTTGATATCTTCATGAAACGCCAGATCACAACTAGACTATTGCCCGTGTCAACGTATCTTTCCAAACGCGAGAAGCAGATCGGAACCGCTATTGCGGTCTTCACACTGGCTGGCTTTCTCTTCACTTGGTTGCCTTATGTAGTCTCCAGTAGTTCACATAAGGTGGCAAAAGGTGTTCATCCTCTAGAGTATCTACTAGTGGGCGTCGCTATGGTAATCTCGGCTTTAGCAGGCGTTTTGTTCTTACGACGGCTAATCGGCGGAGCTCTTTTCATGCTTCTGGCTTTCGGTCCTTGGGGTGGAGGAATCATCTTGGGGTTTCCCGCTCTCGCATTTGGTGCCTTCGTAGCATTTAAGCGTGATCCTAAGACGATCGCTGCTCGCAAAGAAGAGGCTGATCGAAAGCGAGAGGAACGGCGACAGACAAAACTTGACGCAAAAGCCGTCACGAAAGGTGGGAAACCTATACCTGCGCCTTCAAAAAGGTATACTCCACCGGCGTCAACCCGTAGGAGATCCAAGAAAAACAACTAGCCTAAGCTTGCTTCAAGTTTCAATTTACCGTTGAGTAAAGAGAGTGAGGAAGGTTGATTTTTGAAGAGCTTGAGGGTAAAACTGTGTTCATCACTGGAGGAACTGGCTTCGTTGGCACAGCTCTGATAGAACGTATTCTTCGAACCCTTCCTGACACAAAAATCGTCTTGCTCATAAGAGCTGGCAGACGGTCAACCTCCCTGGCGAGGTTTAATCGAGAAATTCTCAAGAACAACTGTTTTGATCTGTTACGAGACTCCCTTGGAGATGTGGCCTTCGAAGAGATGGTGTCTAGGCGAGTCGTAACAGTCTCTGGAGATGTTTCGCAAGACGACTTGGGACTCTCGGAAAGTGATCTGCGACTCCTTGGGTCCTGCGATATCGCCATCCACTCCGCAGCCACGGTAAGTTTCGACGCTCCTTTAGATGGTGCCGTTGAAGTAAACCTCCTCGGACCATCCAGAGTAGCTAAAGCATTTCAAGATGCTTCCACTGGAAGTAACTCCAAAAAACACTTCATCTCCGTATCCACTGCCTATGTTGCTGGCTCCAGACGAGGAGATACACCGGAGGTATCTCTGGTAAATAACAGTCTGTATCCGGAGGTCGATTGGCAAAAAGAAGTCAAAACTGCTCGCCAACTTCGAGACGACATTGAACTAAAAAGTAGGCACCGAAAACTCTTGGAAGAGTTTCATCAACGAGCTCGCCGTGAAATCGGTTCTGCTGGGGTAGCACTACTCGCAGATCGCACAGAGAAGCTACGCAAGGATTGGGTAAAACAGCAGATGATAGAGCTTGGTCGGGCAAGAGCCACAAGTTTGGGCTGGCCCGATGCATACGCATACTCAAAAGCTCTTGGAGAGATCGCTCTCACCACATCCAAGCTCTCAATAGGGATTACCATAGTTCGACCTTCAATCATCGAGTCTGCAATGATTCAGCCGTATCCAGGATGGATAAGAGGCTTTCGAATGGCCGAACCGATCATAATCTCCTTTGCCAAAGGACTACTCAAAGAGTTCCCCGGAGTGCCCGAAGGCATAATAGATGTCATACCCGTCGATCTTGTAGTTTCGGCGATTCTTGCTGCCGCATCTAAAGGACCCAGTAAAGAGATTGAGCACTATCACGTAGCTTCCGGATCAGTAAATCCCCTGAGATACGAATCCTTGGTTAATATGGTGCGAAGTTATTTTCAAGAACACCCGCTCTACGATGACAAAGGGCAGCCCATCTCGTTGCCAAAGTGGTCTTCTCCGGGAAGAAATAAAGTCCAAAGTGAGATAAATCGAGCTTCAAAGATTTTCAACATCGCCGAAGCGGCCACGTCGCTCCTCCCTCTCAGAGGATCTCGACT
>JAJYFP010000012.1 GCA_021790855.1 Actinomycetes bacterium | reverse complement strand
ATCATCTGACGAGCCAAAAGCGGAAGTTGATTCATTCCCGACTTTTTACCAGTCGTCTTCAATACTACTGATCCAAACCTCTCGACCTCTTTTTGGAGGCTGATTGGGTTAGTGGGTTTTTCTATCTTCACTTAAACAAATGTAACCGAATCGGTAAACACTCGCTACAGTACTCCCAAACGGCTCTCTCCCTAGGCAGCTCGACTCGCTCCTTGCGTACGAACACCAAAGGTTCTGGATCTCCGCAAGAGGTACGAGACAGCGGCTCCGACAAGAGTTACCCACGTCTTACCCACGACCTGACCCAAGAACGCCTCCTGCAAAGGGATGTGAGCTAGAGTTAGAAACAAAAAAGAGTCTACGACATCAGAGATGACACCGGCGATAAAAACTGCTACTGGAAAGTTCTTCCTCTGTAAAGGAGTAAAAATTAGAAAATCGGTACTTTCAGAGACCAAGAAGGTAAGACCAGAGGCAAACGCCAAAGTAGGAGTAGAGACAAAGACAGAGACTATTGCCCCTACGATGACGGCGATAAAGCCAAACCGTGTTCCTAACGCTCGTTGAACGAAGTCTCTGGCTATGAACGCTACACCTGCTAAGTAGACACCTGAAGGGGCCTCTAATCCAAAACCGACGGGAAGAACGTGTCCGCCAGGGATTGGCGTTCCGATATGAGCTATCATCCAGTTGGCACCAACGATAACTAGAACGTATATCGAAAAGGCCAACACGCCGAGATATCGTGCCGTTTTTGTACTATCTCTCACAGCTCTTTACCTGGCCTCATCGCAGCGATAGACGGTCGTAGCTACTCACCATCTCGGACACCTGTTCCTTGTCCTCTGCGTTCAAAGACGTTTTCCACTTCAACGCCAACGGTTTTATGGCTATACCTCCGCGTGCATTGAAGTCTCCTAGGACACGAAGATAGATAGGGTCCATAACGCTAACGAGGTCCTCAAGTATCGTATTGACGCAGTCTTCGTGAAATGCGCCATGATTTCTATATGCGCCCAGATACAGTTTTAAAGACTTGCTCTCCACACACAGATCACCAGGAACATAAAGGATATGAATCTGGCCAAAGTCCGGTTGACTAGTGATTGGACATAGGCTAGTAAACTCAAAGCACTCCAAACCGACCACGAAGTAAGCGCCCTGCCTTGGGCTATTGAAGACCTCAAGAATTCCCTTATCCGGAGAGTCATAGCTGTACTTAGTGCTTCCACTCCCTAGATGAGTAAGTTCACTGTCCACCACGTGCCCTCTGTCCTTTCTTTACTCGCCCAATTACTTTAGTTTCCATTTATCTATAAAGCTCTACTGGAGTAGTTTTTGCTCCATGAGTGCCTCCTGAACCTCTCTCCGACGCAAATGGGTCTTTACAAAGGTACAACACCACCTCTCGAACTAATATCGTTTTGTGCTAATCAGTTTGCTAAGACTTTTCCTCAACACTCCAACTCGCGATCACTCCACAACCAGGGCTAACAGGGCGAAACTTTTCCTACCTATCGCCGCCATCATTTTGTCAAGTTGTGGACTCACAGCTCCACCAAGCTTTCCAACAACGACCAAATCGGTGAAAAAAAGTGAAACAACCCTAGTCGCTCCCTCTACCCTACCGTCGACTACCACTGCTAGTCCGTCGACCACCACGGCTAGTTCGTCGACAGCTACCACAGTTGACCCGGGCACCCTTCCGCAGACAACGGCCCAGCCATCAACCTCGACAGCGCAGTTCAAACAGATGATGCAAGACCTCTGGCTAGGAATTG
Source organism: Actinomycetes bacterium (assembly GCA_021790855.1). The sequence goes on along the minus strand of JAJYFP010000012.1, from coordinate 8,912 downwards.
TCAACGACGACATGGCTTTCGCTACACAAGCGTTTTTTCCTCTGGCCGCGTATCTTCAGATTAAATCCATCTCCGATCCTGGACCAGACTACGCCTATCGCCTCATTGAGCACTACACCATGGATATCGAAGCTGCACATAACCTTATCTTCTCTCAAGGAAACGACCCGAAATTTCTTTACGTTGCTACTCCAAATAACAATGCGGCTTGGATCGTACCTGGATACTGTTACAACAAGTTGGGCTATTGGCACCTGCCAGGCTCAAGGCTCGTCTACTCAATAAATGGAGTGGTCCACTCCATTGGAATCGAGTCCCTGATATCTTGGAGAGGGGTCTACTACGTCGTACACTTGGGAGCAATATCTCGAAGTGCCAATGTAGGCTATGTAGACAACCCCTCTTTGGGTCAAGGAGCCTTTGGTCCTCCAGGTGGATGCTAACTATCAAAGGTTAGGGTCGCCGAGTAGATAAAGATCAAAAGTCAATGACGGTTCTATAACCATATCCTAAGGTAGACACAGTTTGAAAGACTCCGTGGCCAATCTACACAACTTTAGACACACAACCATTCTTCAACTCATTATCGCACCCTCAAGTAGCATACGAGTCGTCTCTATGGTAGAAATAACACATGACTACAAAGATTGACGGCATACAGGGTCTAAGAGATATTGTTGGGAAGCACTTGGGGTACACATCGTGGCATCTAATCACACAAGCTCAGATAAGTGCGTTTGCCGAGGCTACCGGTGACCACCAGTGGATACATACCGATCCTGAGATGGCCAAGTCTGGACCTTTTGGTAAAACCATCGCCCATGGATACCTTACATTATCTTTAATTCCCGTATTGCTCCCTGAACTTCTAACAGTAAGTGGAGTAACCATGGGAGTAAACTATGGAACTAATAAGGTTCGGTTTCCATCCCCGGTTCCTTCGGGATCAAACATAAGGTTAGGCGCAATGGTTGCTTCAGTGACTGAGATCAGAGGCGGAGTCCAGTCCGCAATAGACGTGACCGTGGAGGTGGAAGGGAGTGCAAAACCTTCCCTAGTCGCCCAAGTGCTATTCAACTACTATCAATGACTCAGTCCCACAAGAAGTTAGACAGGTTTATCTCATCTTTTATCGTGGAGAAAGGTGATCATAGATTCTTTGAGGGCTTCGATCCTTCAGTCCTTCCTAAAAGTATAACGAAGGATGATATAGGATCCAAAGTTGCCTCCATAAAGTCAGAGATCGAAAACCTTCAAGCCAAGCTTTGGGCGCAGGCAACAGACTCGGTGCTCATAGTCCTTCAGGGTCTCGATACCGCCGGCAAAGACTCAACCATTAGAAGGGTCTTTGAGGGCGTAAATCCGCAAGGGGTTGAGGTCCATTCCTTCAAAGTCCCAACTGCCGAAGAGAGCGCTCACGACTTTTTATGGCGAGCACATAAAGTAACTCCGAAGACTGGGCTGATCACGATCTTTAATCGCTCTTACTACGAGGATCTCCTGGTTCCCCGCGCTACAAACTCGTTGCCAGAAGACACCATAAAGAGACGAGTTCACAGCGTCTTAGAGTTCGAATCACATCTAGCTGCAAACGGTGTTCACATAGTGAAGTTCTATCTAGACATAAGTGAGAAAGAACAGGACAAAAGACTCCTCGAACGCCTAGATACCCCAGATAAAAACTGGAAGTTCTCCACTTCAGACCTTGCAACCCGACACAATCGCAAGGCTTATAAGTCGGCCTACGCAAAGACGATACCTGAGACTTCGACTGACATAGCTCCCTGGTACATAGTACCTTCCGACCATCGTTGGTATCGCGACTTCATCGTGTTGACGGTGGTCTTGAAAACAATGCAAGAGATTGATCCTCACTTTCCTAAGGCACAGAAGGAAAATATTATGCAGATGCGTGAAGAACTTGAAAAGATAAAGTAAAGAAACTCTTCGCTATCTATAACATATTTATAGATGAACTCTAAAGTCCAAACTCAAAGTTAGCCGAAGTAGTCCAGTGGATGTCCACTTGACTCTAACCAAGGCAACACAGTTATAGAAAACGTGCTTACGGAGGATCTACTATCAATTGGCAAAAACAACATAGGTTGAGTCGCTATCTCGTCGGAAACGTCTTTCCCCAAGACACTCTTATAGAAGCAAGTACCTGGCTAAGCTTACTCGAAATAGGCGGATCAACTGTCTCGTTACTGACCATTATCTTAGCGATCTACAACCAAGATATCCTCCCGATCTACCCAGATATAGCCGTCTTCATACTATGCCTCGGAGTCACTACTCTGCTTCTTAGACGTTTCATAAAAGTCTGGATGCTCCACGCCCAACTTGCTGTAGCTACGGTACTTGTTTCCTATGTCTTGTACGCTTCAAACCGAACAGATCCTGCAGTATTTACCGCAGTGTTTTTTGCGTGGATTGTGATCTATGCATTTAGTTTTATGCCGCCACGCCACGCACTCCGACATCTAGTTCTCGTACTGCTTGGAGCTGCAATCGCTTTTGGAACAGGTTCAGATATCACATCTCCATTGGGGGATTGGCTTTTCATCTCCGGAAGCGCCATCGTCACCGCTGTCTTCACTCTGCGTTTAGTCACAAGACTGGCCGACGCTTCACACACAGACCAACTTACTGGACTACCTAATCGACGTTACGTAGAAGACCGCATCTGGCCACCCAACTCTACCTTCGGACTGGCACTCATAGACCTAGATCGCTTCAAAGAGTTAAACGACTCCGAGGGACACGTTGCGGGAGACAGTGCCTTACAGCGTCTTGCCCGGGATTGGCGTAGAGAGATCCGAACCGGTGATACTTTGGCAAGATGGGGAGGAGATGAGTTCCTACTCGTTATGCCAAACTCAACAACCTCTGAAGTGCTCGCTGTACTGGAACGGCTATTCGACGTGAGCCATCCCCTTTCACTTTCGGCTGGTTTTACGACAGCATCGCCGCAAACTCCTCTCGACGAACTTCTAAGAGCCTGTGACAAAGCGCTTTACAGAGCTAAAGCACGCTCTGAAGATCTCTCAAAATCCCATGCTTTGATCAAGGTAGTGCACCTTGAACAATACTGATTAGTATCTTTCAATGGAGTTCAGGTGCAGATTCAAAACCTAATTCGAGATGCCATAGAAGCCCTTTTTGTCATAGCCATAGGCGGGATGATCTGGTCCATCCTTGGACGGGTACTCGGTGGTAAAGTTACAGCCAATATGTGTCCCAACTGTTCGAGACCTACATCTCGGGCTTATCCCAGATGCAGACACTGTGGGGCCGATCTTCCCTAGAGACTATAGACACAGAGAGTTTTTACTTGAACCTTTTAAGTAGCTACTATTAATGTATGACTGGAACACTGAAGCAGAGAGAGTCCTGCAGCTTACTTCCCACGGAGATCTCTGAAAAAACCGGAGTATCGATAGACACGATTCGATACTACCAAAGCATCGGACTACTCCCACCGACTACTCGACTCGGACGCCATGCTTTCTACTCAAAGATTCACCTCGATAGATTAGTTGAGATCAAAACGTTACAAGAGAGAGGTTGGTCTTTAAAGGCAATAGCGGCCCATCTGGATAGCAACAACAAGAGTCCTACTACCAGTGTCAATCGTTCGCTCTCTGGTAACTACAGTCTTGAATACCTTTCACGCCTTACTGGGGTACCGAGTGCAATCTTGGTGTCACTCGTTCGAGATGGCGTTCTATCATCAAAAAGTGAGACTGAAGAGCTCTTTAGCGATATCGACATTGCAATTGCACGCACTGCTTTAGAGTTGCTAAAGCAAGGACTGCCCCTTATGGAGGTACTTTCGGTCGCAAAAAAGTATCACGAGAACGTAAAAACACTCACAGGAGAAGCCGCTCAGATGTTTGCCAAAAACATACGAGAGCCACTGCTTGCAAAGTTAGGAGAAGCAGCTGCTCCAGAGATCTTGAACGTCTATGAAAAGATGTTTACAGCGGCAACAGAACTAGTAAGTCTGCACTTCGAAAAAGAACTTGCTCTGGCCGCATTCTCTCTCCTTCGTACCATTGGGACAGATGCGGAACTCGCATTGATCCACAAAGCTCTAGCAGAAGACGGAGTGCAAAACAGTGACTAGTACACCGTTGCCAGATCCAAAGGATAAGGAACGTTTTGTAAGAACGATGTTTGATGAGATATCGTCTCGTTACGACCTCGTAAATAGGGTTATGACCTTTGGCCTAGATCAAAGGTGGCGTCGCAAAGCTCTTAGAGCGTCCCAACTCAAAGACGGCGAAGTGCTACTCGACGTTGCAACTGGAACTGGAGATTTCCTCGTTCTGGCCAAAGGCATCACCCCTTACGTTGTGGGCGTCGATCTTTCTTTCGGAATGTTAGAACACAGTCGAAGCACCCAACCTCTCGTTCAAGGCTCCGCCCTTCAGCTACCCTTTCAAGACGAGAGTGTCGATGTAATTACCTGTGGTTTTGCTCTTAGAAACTTCAAAGAGATCCCACTTGTTCTTTCTGAGTTTCATCGCGTTCTCAAGACGAGTGGAAGAGTTGCAGTTTTAGAGGTGTCGACTCCATCCATTCGTCTAGTGGAGGTAATCCATGACGCCTACTTCAACAAGGTGGTCCCAGAGCTTGGCGCTCTCTTGTCGAACGCGAAGGCATATCGTTACCTACCTGCCTCAGTCGCTTATCTCCCACCTCCCGAAGAGCTTATCGAGCTATTTAAAGACGCTAGATTCAGCGGTGTCATTCGCAAAGAGTTAACCTTTGGCGTCTCTCAACTCATTTTGGCGAGGAAGGATCGATCTTGAGAAGTAAGGTTCAAGAGAAACTTTTCAGAAAAGACATCGGGTACTTTAATGCCGAAATGTACGATCTCGTTAGTTCTTTGGAACCAACGTTCTTCCTCGAAGGTACCGATCAATGGTCACTAGGAGTCGGCCAGGCATACCGATCCAAGAGCCACTCTCTAAAGGATTTGAAGAACAACTCCATTCGAGATTTCTTACCTTTAGTCCAGTCTGACGTTGACCCTAAGACTCCCCTATATCAGATTGTTGCCCCTTTCGACCCCGACAAGCCAGTTAGCGTAGTGGTCCCAGAGATAACGATAACTGGAACACGAGGATCATCACAACTACACGTTACCTACAACCACCTGGGGTATTCTAGTGACACCAACTCTGTAGCGCTAGAGAGAGTTCTATCGACGCTTAACACTGCGCCAACAAGAGAACCTCATAGAGATAAGTTACTTTCAGAGTTAGAGCCACTAGACCTTGGAGCCTGGCGGTCAAAGTTTGAAGTGGCGATCGAAGCTATAGAGACTCACGCCGTTGGGAAAGTAGTCCTTTCTCTAACTTCACAAGCACGCAAGACCGAGATGTTCTCCAGATCTGAGTGCATGAGGCGTCTGAAGCAATCCATGAAGAGTTCTCATCTTTTTTGCACTGCGAGCTACATAGGTATAACGCCAGAGTTGGTCCTCTCTCTCCAAAGTGGAGTGGCCAGGTCGACGCCGCTTGCGGGCACTCGTAAAACTGAAAATAGCGAAGAGCTGAGTACCTCTCAAAAAGACATTCACGAACATGACGTGGTCGTAGAGGCTATAACAACCGGACTTAGGTCACTTGCTCAAAGCGTCGAGTCCTCGAAGCCGCTGACGTTCGAGGCCGGTCCAATAACGCACATCGCAACAGAGATTAGAGCAACCGACTTCAAGGACAATGTCGATCTCCTATCTATCCTTGCGAACGTAGCACCTACACCTGCAATCTGCGGAGATCCTCAAGACGTTGCACTTTCTATAGTTAGAGAACTCGAAGGAGACCGAGGATTATTCGGTGGGTTGGTCGGCACCATGGACTCAGCCTTAGACGGTGAAGTCTACCTAGCGATTCGATCGCTTCGAGATCTCGGAGACAAGGTACGCTTTCAAGCAGGTGTCGGGTTAGTAGATGGGTCCGAGATCGACCAGGAGTTTACTGAGATAAGTCAAAAGATTGCCAGCGTCTATCGGCCTTTAGGAGGCTATACACATTCGTAAAGCACCAAAGCTTCATCCGACTTCAAACGCTCCTTTAAAACCTCCTTAGGTCTCACCGCTCAAGTTACATCACGCGCTCGCTGGAACCAACCGTAGCTAAGAGTTTCGCCTCGACTCTAGGCGAAACTTGTCTCCAGGGACAAGCGACTAAGCGTTGTGACAGGCCAAGCCATTTAGTCCTAACTGATAAGTTGCACCAGGGAGGGTGAGAGTAGAGTCCTTGGGAAGAGAAAGTGAAAAGATCCAGGTCTGGCTTCCGGTCTCTATCAGTTTCGCCCACTGTACTTTTTCTAAGGCCAGAACCTCTCCAAGTACCACACTCCTGCGAACGGGCTGAGTATAGTCGTTAGCTACAAGCACAATCACCTGATGAGTCGTGCAGACCGGGAACGACTGAGGGTCTCCAAACCACGCATATATCGATCCTCTAGAGGCGTATCTACCTACCACATTCATAGTTGCTATGACCTCAACGTCTTTGGCAGGGACATAGCGTTGTAACGTTTCTGACACAACTGGACTCACGCGAAGCCAAAATGGAGGAATGGTCACGTCTATGCTCAGGGCTACCGCCCCTAATACCACGCTAACAAGAGCCGTTAGTGCTCCCAGCACATTTCCCAAACTATCCTTTGAGACCTTCTCCGCGCATCGACTGTTAAGCACCCTGAACAGCTTCAGGACCACAATCACACTACCCATCGTCAGCAAGACAACCTCTGGATAGTTCTGGAAACCTTGGGCGAGGGCTATAAACGCTGGAGTGTTTGGTAGTCCATTCACCAAGATTGAGGCGATGGTCGCCACGCCTGCAGGTGGAAAGAGAACCCCTACAAATCCAGAGAACTCAAAGATCTGAGCGATAGGACCCCTTCTCGCACTCAAAACAGCTATCGGTGTCCCCGGGTGAGTAATCACGCCTTCTAAGATGGCTATAAGAGACGGTGCCGCCGAGCTACTATGGGCTAAGTATCCGTACGTTACCGCTAAGTTCGTGCTTTGATGAGCATTTAAAAGACTGGCCAGCAAGAACCATGCGAATCCTATGGCGGTAACAACTAAACCGCTTCGGCGTAGTCTCTTGAGTAGGATCATTCCTACACCCATACCCACCACAAAGACCGAGGAAGCAGCGGCTGCCAAAAGGGTAAGAGCTACCATTGCATAAGCTAAGCGTCTCTTACCAAACCAAAAGCCATAGAGAGCTAGCGCCAACGTGAAGGTGAAGATAGGCTCCATATGGAAGTCGAAGAAGTCAGCCTCATAGGCCCATGGACTTACCATCACCAACAAAGAGACCGCGAACACGACACTTAGGGATAACCATCGTGGATAACTAAAGGAGTAAGCACTTTTGATCACAAACCTCATAACGACGAAAGAAGTTGCTGCTATTACACCGCCTTGGATCACAAGTAGACTTAAGCTACTTGAAAATATCACCCTAATAAATCCAATCGGCCAAGCAAGCAAGTTGAACTGATCTTGCCAAAATCGATCGCTGTAAATCGTGTTGTATGGACTTAGGTGACCGTGGCCGATCAGGTAGGTTGCTTGATTAAAGATTGCATAGTCAATTCCTGTATCGAAGTGAACAAATCGATTAATCGAGAAGATTAGAAGTCCCAAGAACTGCGCTACAGCAGCGACAGTTGCAACGACATTCAGCGACTTCGCAGACAAGAACCTCTTGGCCAAGGGATCTAAGACCTCTGTGGAGTTCAAACTTCTCCTTTCCCTACCATACGCGCTCAACACATGATACTACGACCGAAAGAGGCTAAGTACTCCCTTTGAGAACGCCAATAGCATCTCAATAGCGTGTGTCAAAGTTCACTAGGTTGCCAGGTAAAGCGGATCTCACTCGTCAGGGATCGTTGCTAAGGTCAACGCAACACACCCTAACCGTCAAGATAGTTGTCGCCTATCTACGCATTCAGCTAAAAAGTGCACTTCGAAGAGGTGATCATCTAGATTGATTGATAGTCATCTCTGGGACGACCGAGGTCTAGAGATGGCGGGAGTTGCACTAAAAAGCTGCCCATTCCTTTACGTCTCGCCAACGTGAAGATCTTCAAGTCGTTTAGCATCTTGTACTACCACACTTGGGATAGAAAACTTCTACTCCAAACTCGCAAGCCAACGAGGCGCTCTTAGGAGATTACTTCGGTGGCGAAGTTATGGTTAAACTCCATAGCGTTGATTAAACGGGAGCGCAAACCCCGTCTGTAAGGGCGGGGAGGATGTCATTGGTAGAACCGATCCGAAGCGCTAGCTCCACTAAGTTCTCGACTGCACACTATAACTTAGTGGAGTAGAACTTAAATACGCATACATGCGCTCAATTCAAGGTGCTACGATGCGTTCGCAAACTTCTTTTGTCGACGTCTTATACGCCTTAAAACTCGTCTCTCCTCTTCGTCCTTGCCACCCCAAATTCCATACTCTTGGTTGGTGCTTAGGGCAAACTCAAGACACTGAAGCTGGACTGAACAGCAGGTGCAAACCGCCTTAGCATCACGTATTTGAATCTCTGCATCTCCCGTTACACCAACGGGAAAGAAAAGGGACGAATCCATCTCCGCGCATCGCGCCAATGAGCGCCAACTATCGTGGTTCCAGGTCGCCAAACTCGCCGACTCCATTTCGAGGCATCCTCCACTCAGACTTTACAAAGTCCGTAGCTTCTCCCGACACCCCCCTAGTCAAGAGTTACAATTTGCAGCCCCCACTGCCTATCCTTACACCATTAACTCATCAATAATCACTAAATTTAACGCAAGTATGATACAAGCTTCACCTAATGTTCACGATAGCCATATTTTCAATAAGCGTCACTTAGTATTAATTAAAAAATCAT
>JAJYFP010000171.1 GCA_021790855.1 Actinomycetes bacterium | reverse complement strand
GCTAGCACAGCGATAAAGGCACCTAAAGAAACCACTATCGATAAAACGACTGATAATACGTGTGGACCTTTTCTCATACTCTCTCTAAAACACCGATCTTAATCATAGAGTCACCCTACACCAAGTCTTTCACCTAGTGATCACCTGCTACCTCGTCACTATTTAACGTCACCTTCATCATCACCTTTGACTTCTTCTACTTCTTTTGCATCGGATAAGTTCGATAGGGGTTGAGGTTCTTCATCGACCGCATCTCCCTCTTTCAACTCAGTTTGCGCTTTTCTAGCTTCAATCTCATCAAATTTAGCCTCGGCCTCCTCCATAGCGTCCACAATGACACTGTCAAGATGAGTTAACGATCTCCTATCGAAGATCACCTCTACCTCTGGAGCTATCTCGACATAGATCCTCTGGTCGTAGGTTTTGGTAACGACACCGAAGATCCCACCATTTGACACAACATCATCTCCTGGTTGTAGACCGAGCTTTCGGTTCGTCTTCGCGCCTTTCATACGGGGGCGCAAAAACAACATGTAAAGGATTACTAAAACAATTATTACAAAAATTAGTTGACTCATCAAAGTCCTTCCAATGCGACTAGCTTATTGTAGTTTCAAGAGTTGAAACTCATATCACTTAGCTCCTAGCTATAGTAAGTTTCCACGAACCTCTTCACTTCAGACCAGCTACCGACTCTTATCGACGAGCGGCTCCATGATATGAGCGTCTGCATAAAAGAAAGATTGTGCCTAGTAAGCAAGACGCCCAAGGTTTCAACGTCTACCTTATAGAGGTGGTTCAAGAGCGCTAACGGATAGCGTTTACAGGTTTCACATGCGCAGTTCGGATCTAGTGGATCCATAGATTGAATGTATCGTGCCTGCTTAACTGTCACTTTCCCAGTTGATGTCCAAGCAACTCCGTGACGCGCTATGCGTGACGGAGCCACACAGTCAAACATATCCACCCCAAGCGCTATAGCGTGTACGACAGAGTATGGATCGCCCACACCCATCAGGTATCTTGGAGCTTCTTTAGGAAGCACCTCCGTGCAACTTGCAACTGTGTCCAGAGTCAATGACCTCTCTTCCCCGACGGCTAGACCTCCGATTGCGTATCCATCGAATGAAAGCTCGCAAGTCTCTTCCAAGGATCTTTTTCTAAGTTCGACGTCTGTACCGCCTTGCACGATTCCAAATAATGCTTGATCAGACCGCGTCTTTCTCGCCTTAGACCTCTTTGCCCACGCTAAAGTTAGGTCAAGATTCCTTTTGAGTTCATACCGATCGGCGGGCAACATAGTACATACGTCAAGTACCATAGCTATGTCCGAACCAAGTAGTTCTTGCACTTCAATCGCATCTTCTGGAGTTAGACGTAACTTCGCACCATCATAGACAGACCGAAAGGACACACCATCTTCGTCAAAGGTAGCTCCTAGAGACATCACTTGAAAGCCACCAGAATCTGTCAAGATTGCACCGTCCCACCCCGTGAAGCGGTGCAAGCCACCGAGAGCTTCAACCGTAGCTGCGCCCGGTCGAAGCATCATATGATATGTGTTAGCGAGGACGATCTCAAAACCTATCTCTGCCACCAGATCATAGGGGAAAAGACGTACTGCACCTCTCGTGCCTACGGGCATAAATACTGGAGTCTCAAAGGTATGCCGGGAACCACAAAACGTACCGGTCCTCGCAGAGTCGTATACTTTTGTCACGGCGAAACTACCACTCAATGGAGTTATTTCTCTCAATCAACATAGCATCACCGAAAGATAAAAAGCGAAAGCCCGAGTCCAGTGCATTCTGATAAAGCTCTCGCCATCTCGGACCATAAAAACTCGCAACTAGTACCAACAAAGACGACTTTGGGGTGTGGAAGTTTGTCATAAGTACATCCACCACTTTAAACTCATATCCTGGCGTTATGTAGAGGTCTGTTCGTCCTTCTAGCCGTGAAGTTGCAGCCACGGATTCCAGCGTTCTTACCACAGTCGTGCCGATCGCAACTACTCTTTTCGCACATTGAATCTTTTCCCACGTCTCTGTAGACACCTTATAGCGCTCCGAGTGCATTTTATGTTCTCCAATGCGAGACGCCGATATCGGCTTAAAAGTGTCAACACCGACCATAAGTTCAACCGTCGCAACTTCAATTGATCGTCTGCGAAATCCCCTGAACACCTCTTCATCTAGATGAAGGCCCGCAGTCGGAGCTGCGGCCGAACCGTAGTTGTGCGCATAGATAGTTTGATACCTCTGTGAATCGGCAATCTTGTTCTTTATGTAAGGAGGAAGTGGCACCTCGCCAAAGCGATCAACTACAGATTTATCGCTCAGCTTCACTAGCGGCAGCTGACCTTCAATACAGTCCTTCGGGCTTCGGGCAAGACGCAAAACCTCTGTTAAACCCTGAAACAACGGCTCTCCCGTAACAAGCTTTCGACTCGGGCGAACCAGCGCAGTGAATAACCCGTCCTCTACCTCTTCAAGGAGTAAAACTTCAGCATAACCACCAGAGGCCCTCCTTAATCTAAGGCGCGCTGAGAACACTTTTGAGTCATTGATAACGACAAGATCCCCAGATTGGAGAAGATCGGGTAGCTCAGAAACTTTTTGCACCCTCACCTCGCCGTCGAGAGAAACGAGCAGTTTTGAACTTGAGCGTATCGCCAACGGTTCTTGAGCAATCCGATCTTCCGGTAGATCATAGTCATAACTAGACAGATCTTGATAGTCCTTTGCGTTC
>JAJYFP010000170.1 GCA_021790855.1 Actinomycetes bacterium | reverse complement strand
CCTTTGGGCCGATGAGGCAGGAAACTCCTTGTGGTAGATCTACAACTGTGATTCTTTGAAAGATAGATCCAGCCTCTACCTCGATATAGTCGCTACCGACGTGTTTTACGCTAAAGCTAGAGACTTCACGTGAATCAACTTGAACTTTGAACTCGGGACTGTATCGATACAGTACTTTTATCTCATGATCTTGAACGACTAGAGTATCGAAGAAGTCAGCGTTTTTTACGTTTCTCCATGGGTATCGCACCACTGGAAGCGAACGGCGGGACCTAGTGCGCTGATGAACTCTGAACATCACGAGTGCTGCAAGGTACAGGTCTAACTCACTCGCATCGAGTTCCATATCGTGGGCTAACTTTGCGGGATCGTTGCGCTCTAAGTAGGCGGTGTCTATCTTGCCGTTCAAAAACTCTTGTTCGGTTAGTATGCCTCTGAGGAGATCGATATTTGTAGGGACTCCTGCAACTTTTGCAGAACGTAGTGCGAGCTCTAGAGATGAAGCTGCTTCGATTCGAGAGCTCCTGTGCGCAATGACTTTGGCTAGCATAGCGTCGTAGAAGCTCGAGACGTTGGAACCACTCCGAAAGCCGCTGTCTACCCTTACTTGGAGATTATCGATCTCACACCTAGCTAGATTGCCAGCTTGAGGAGAGTAGTTCTCAAGGGGATCTTCGGCGTAAAGCCGAGCTTCGATCGCCCATCCGTGTGATCTTGCGTTCTTTGCGGTGTCTGAGATGGGCTCACCCATCGCTATGTGGAGTTGTTCTTTCACAAGGTCAACTCCGGTTACGTACTCCGTCACAGGATGCTCAACCTGGAGTCGAGTATTCATCTCTAGAAAGTAAAAAGTACCGTCAGGCGCAAAGATAAACTCGACTGTCCCGGCCCCGATGTAAGAGACGGCTTTCCCTGCTCGAACAGCTGTCTCAAGAAGGAGTTCTCGCGTGCGTTCTGTCAGAAAAGGAGATGGAGACTCTTCTATGATCTTTTGATATCGACGCTGGATGGAACACTCTCTCTCAAAAAGGTGAACCACGTCCCCAAAACGATCCCCGAGTATCTGTACCTCTATGTGTCTTGGACTCTCGATATAGGGCTCTACGAAAACCTGGGCGCTTCCAAATGCGGAGAGAGCCTCTTGCTGTCCGATCTCGATAGAACTTATGAGTTCGGAAGAGTCTCTTATAATACGCATTCCTCTTCCGCCGCCACCAAAGGCGGCCTTGACCAACAAAGGAAATGGAAGCTCGTCAAATTGATCGACAGTTACTTTTGTATTGCTATCGAATATAACCTGCGGTAGTGTAGGCACACCTGCTAGGCTCATGATCTCTTTTGCTTTGGTCTTTGATCCCATTTGAGCGATAGTTTCAGGCGTAGGACCTATGAATGTGACCCCTAACTTCTCGATCGCCTTAGCAAACTCTGCATTTTCAGATAGAAAGCCGTAACCCGGGTGGACCGCGTCAGCTTGGGAGACCTCAACTGCTTTTAAGATCTTTTCTATGTTTAGATACGTGTCTTTAGGGGATACTCCCGAGAGATTTACTGCGAAGGTTGCCTCATTGACGTATGGAAGCTCTATGTCGACGTCAGAGTAAAGTGCCACAGTCTCAAGACCCATCTCCTTGGCGGTCCGAAATACTCGGGAGGCGATCTCAGCTCTGTTGGCTACGAGTACTCGTTTAAATTTTGAAAAAGTCATAGTTGATCACATACGGAAGATTCCGTATCCCTTTCTACCTTCCACAACTTGAGAGTGAACGGCTGAAAGCGCGATGCCTAATACTGTTCGAGTATCACGTGGGTCGATTATCCCATCGTCGTATACCTTGCCGCTCATAAAAAACGCCTCTGACTCTCGTTCTATCTGTTCTTCGATAGAGCGCCTACTCTCAAGATCTGCCTTTTCGTCGAAGTGTTTGTTGAGAGATATAGCGGACTCTCTTGCAACAATAGACATTACTCCAGCTAGCTGTTGTGGCCCCATTACGGCAATCTTGGCGTTTGGCCACATAAATAGAAATCTTGGTTCATAGGCTCGACCACACATTCCGTAGTTTCCCGCACCATAACTTGCTCCGATGATCACGGTTATATGAGGGACGGTAGAGTTGGTGACGGCGTTTATCATCTTCGCTCCATCTTTGATGATGCCCGCCTGTTCGTAGTTTTTGCCAACCATATACCCTGTAGTATTTTGAAGAAATATGAGAGGTGTATCGCTTTGGTTAGCGCTCATTATGAACTCGGTAGCCTTTTTTGCTTCGTCCATAAAGATTACGCCTCGAGCATTGGCGAGGATCCCTACCGGATATCCATGGATCGATGCCCATCCGGTGACCAAAGAAGTTCCATAGGTGGGTTTGAACTCGTGAAAGCGTGATCCGTCTACCACGCGGGCAATTACCTCTTTGGGATCAAGTGGTTGTTTGAGGTCAAAAGGAGCAATCGACAGAAGCTCTTCTGGTGGGTATACAGGGTCATCGGCCTCAAGCGAAGGACCCGGGCCTAGCTTGTGCCAGTTTAAGTCATAGATAATTTCTCTTCCAATTCTGATGGCGTCGTACTCGTCTTTTGCGAAAAAGTCAGAGAGTCCTGAGACGCGCGAGTGCATCTCTGCTCCTCCGAGCTCTTCGTCTGTGGACTCTTCGCCAGTAGCCATCTTTACCAACGGCGGCCCACCCAAGAATACCTTGGCGCCTTTATCGACCATTACCGAGTAGTCGCACATTCCAGGAACGTAAGCACCTCCAGCTGT
>JAJYFP010000169.1 GCA_021790855.1 Actinomycetes bacterium | reverse complement strand
AATCAACGCTACTATAAGAAGAAGCACGGAGTCGAGTCTAACGACGATGTAAAGGCCCCTCAAGGTGAGCCAATTCGAGGAGGAGCTGCCCCAAGAGCCGGAGGAGCTACCGGGAAGAGAGGAACACCGAACAATAACTCAAGATCGAATAATTCAGGAGGACGCAACAGCAACACTTCGGACGGTGAAGAGAAGCACGAACAGGCCAGAGTAGCCAAGGAGCTCGATATGGCCGGAGTAATCGACGCAGGACTCGGAGACGAGGAGTTCGGACTTATTTGTAAGTGTGAGGGCAATACTATTGACCTACTCTTAGATACGGGAACGGTATCAAACCTAGTACCTGAAGACCAGAGAGGAGTCGTCCAGAATATCTACAACGAGAAGACCTCTCTAATCGGCGTAGGCGGTGCCCGCGTTTTAGCTACCGAGACTGGACAAGCTGGAGTGTTCGGCAAGTCCAGAATAGTCCCAGGGACTGGAGCCATCTGTATTTCACAACGTCAATTTGGTGACAAATTTCAGATGATTAATCCACACAAGGACCTCGTAATCCTTCGTGGATGGCCTCATACGCGCTTTGCCAATCGAGAATATCATTTTACTCGCGATGAGGAGGATCAGTTGCTTCACTGTAAGCTCAAGACCAATTGTGAGATGGCTATGGTAGCAAGAGGTGCCAAATTCTACAGACCTGACGAAGTACCCGATGAGGAGAGTAATCCGCTGGAGCCCATCAAGGTAGCGGAGATAAGAAGACTACATGAATACTACAGTCACCCCAGTGTTAACGAGATGAAGAGAATGGTGGACAAGTGGTTTGAAGACTTAGAAGTTACTACCCAAGACATCGAAAAGTGGTATGCTACAGAAGGCAAATTCTGCAGCGGCTGCATCGAAGGTAAACTAAAGGAGCATGCCCGGAAGACCTCTACGAAGCCCCTGACTGCTGACAAGCCCGGGGGAAACGGTGTGGGCGACTTAATGTTTATCGAAGGCCGCAATGATGTCAAAACCCCCTTCTATGTACATGTCGACGTGGCTACCAAATTGATCATTGGCTACGCGCTCAAGGACAAGACCTACGGTGAAGTCCTACATGCGATTGAGTACATCGACGAGCAACACAAGCTGGCCAAACACAAGCTAGAGAGACTTACCTTCGACAGAGAGTCAGCTATAGTCGTAATGCAAGAGGATATCGAGGCCCGCGGTATCAAACTATCCCTTAAGGCCGCAGGGCAGAAAGTTGGACTGGCTGAAGTATCTATTCGCTTAATAAGAGAAAAGGCGAGAGCCACGAAGGCGGGCGTCAGAGCTATCTACGGATATATTCCCGCAAATCAGTTTAATATTGACTTATGTCTAGACACTATTTCGGTCCTCAACAGGACCATGAAGGACGGCTACCCTCGTACACCGTTCGAACTATTCACCGGCGAGAGTATTGACTACCTACGAGACTTCAGATGCCGCTGGGGAGAGTTGGTGATTGTGAAGAAGCCCAAGGGTATCTCTAGTGACCTCCATGTCACCGGGGAGTGGGCCATGGTTGTAAGGCGCTTCATGAATAAATCCGGTGTCCTCAAAGTCTTCTTGATCGGCTCGAGGAAGTATGCCTATCGGCTGAGCTTCAGACGAGCCAAGGTGCCTGACTGGGTCATCACCGCTATGAACTCTATAGGTGAAAAATCCATCGGTTTCGAGGACCAGCGCGAAGGAACCGAGACAACTGAGACTCGGCTGATCGACGAGGGCGTTCCAGAGGGACCCCAAGAGCACCCTGAGTATGTCGAGAATGACGCAGAAGACCATCTAGAGCAATTTGAGGGTGACAATATTGATGAACTTAATGATGCCATTAGAGTACTGGAGGAAGACGAACTCCAGATTGATTTTGAGGAGGAGCCACACGTTCAGGGCGTTGAAACACGTGCAAGAGCTGACCCCAACAGATTCCAAATCGAGCAAGACGCTGATCGCTACGCGGAGTATGTCGCTATGGGTTGGAGAGAACCTGAACCGCAGGATGTGGGAAGGGTAGTATTCAACCGCAGCTTCAAGAGGACCGACGCCAATCTAATCAGAGCGCGCGAGATCCTACGCAACTCTTATCTATCCCGACACGGAGGCGAAGTGGGCGGAGCTGAGCAAGCGAATGTGTACTTCGATCAAGCGATGAAAACCCGACCTGAAGCAGCATGGGATGCACTCCTCAAAGAGATCCTCAAGGGAGACAGTAAGAAGATTTGGCACGGGGAGCACATCGAGAATTTATCTCCTGACGAGAGAAAGTTAATCCTCCCAATGATGAAAAACTATATCGAGAAATATGCACCTTCCGGCGAGTTTGAGAAGTCGAAAGTCAGAGTACTAGTCAGAGGAGATCTTCAAGACTTCGTGGGCGAGACCCAAGGCCCTGTTACAAGAGTGGAATCTATCTTCATCGTGGTGTCTATCGCTATCTTTCATGACCTCGAGATCTTCAAGATTGATATTACCTCGGCCTATCTTAACACTCCTATGAATGATGACGTCGAGCACAAATGGCTACTTCTAGACAAGGATGTTGCCTCGGTGCTGATCTCTATGGACGCTGACTATTGGAGAACTTATCTTAGAAGAGATGGCAAGATACTGGTGAGACTGGACAAGATTATGTACGGTTTTAAAGAGGCCGCGTATTGGTGGAACAAGACTCTGACTAAAGTATTCCTCGACCACGGCTACAAACAAATGAGCAAGGATCAGTGTGTCTTGGTTAAA
>JAJYFP010000168.1:1268-2776 GCA_021790855.1 Actinomycetes bacterium | reverse complement strand
GATCTATAGTGCATGAAGAGTTTTTGAGATATGAGAGAGCGCAGTATCTTTTTCCTCCCGGCTCCACCTAGTAGCGCCAATGACGTTCCCCAATGACAGCGCTAGTCGAAGTCCTTGTTCTTCCGCCGGCGCATTAGGTCTTCGAGCGTAAACGCTCAAGCCGTCGACATCAATTTGGCCAAGAGCCAACGGCATAAAAGTCTCTCTTAGACCTTCTTCGAGTAGTTTTTTCTCCTTATCAGTGGCTCCAACCTGTTCGATCCACTCGATAAGAACTTCGATATCGTAGAAGCATCGTAAAGCAAGATCGTCTCTTTCAATGAAATCTACCTGCCCCAAGGATCCGTCACCAACTATCACACCCATCTGCCCAGTTTGAACTCGCTCTAACTCGAGTACTACGGCTCTACCTTTGCGACTTATTAGTGGTGTACGTCGATGATTAAGGTTTATGCCAAACTGAGCTACCCCGTCCACCGATAAAAGCGCCTCCGAGCTACCGTCAAACTCTATCCACACATCATCCCACGGGATAACGGTTTCACATCGGAAGCGCCTAACTCCTGAACCTCCGTCCATCTCTTTCCATGGACCGACTGTGACTCGCCTACGAGTACTCCAAGAAAGAAGCGTCGCTTTCCAAAGCTCCAACTCTCCTTTATTCATAGTTCACATCCAGACTTTGATACCAAATCGGATTCGTTATGAGCAACGGTAGCCATACGTCAAAGGTCTTATCGTATCGGTAGACTTCAGTGCGCAAATATTTCGCTTCGGCTGGCATCTTTATTCGGGCTTCAAAGCTCAAGCCCTTGGATAGATGCGACTCTATACATTTACCGTCACAGATAACATCGATTCGGTACCCTATCGACAGACCTTTTAGAACAACTGTCACCCACCCATCAGCACTAGTCGAACCTGGGACCGTCGATGCATCACCCAAGGTCACCTCATCCATATCTCGAGTTAGGTAGACAGCACCATTCTTTAATGCTGAAATAACGCCAGAGATACCCGGAGAAGTCGTATATATCCAAGTAACAGGAGATCCAAGTTTCACCCAGTCGCTTGGACCGTGTACATCACTACCCCCTAGTGCCACTAATTTTCTGCCTTCACATAAAGATTTCTCCCACATAATGCGTGCCGATTCACAACTTTGCCTCCACGGACCGTTCCAGATCTCAACGCAACCAACTCCCACATAGGTCCAATCCCAGCTAAGTCCTAACGCAAAGTCATCGAAAGGATGGTTAACGCTCATGAGCGCTCCACGACTCGTGGCCTCTTTTACCTTTGAGGCAAACTCTCTATCGTCGGCGACCCTCCAATCAGGCAATGGATCACACAGCCCAAAGAGATTGGCGTGTCCTCTTCTAGTAGTCCACTCCATGGCCGGGAGTAGCTGAACCTCATCTTTGAAATACCCCAACTTCTCAGCCTCAACATTTTGGCTTATAGTGTTGTGGTCAGTCAATGCCAAAAGATCCAGGCCGATCTCGTTC
>JAJYFP010000168.1:0-1258 GCA_021790855.1 Actinomycetes bacterium | reverse complement strand
TCGCAACTCGAATGAGATCGGGTAGAGACCAAAGTCCATCAGAGTGGACGCTATGTACGTGTAAATCACCCTTCAACCAGCGCGGTTGATAGAGTTTCCCTTCTACTCTGACATCGATCTCAAAAGAGTTACCGATTTCATAGGGCGAGAGAAGAACGATCCACCTTCCTGATGGTAACTCTCCATACAGATATCCTGGAGTTGCGCAGTAATGAGATAGTTCTATCGATCTACGAACTCCTCCACTCCATCCCCGGATCCGACTCGGATCAGCTAATCCAAGATCCAAGGTTGTTCTCTCTGGAAGATCGCCCACAACTTCAATAGACAAAGACTCAAAACCAGTCGAAAGTTCAAAAGGAACCTCAAGAATGAGACCAAGATCGCTCGGTCTCACTCGAAGCTTCGACGTAACGATTTCGATTCGATCCAAGCTCGCCTCCTCGTTAATGCAAGCCTATTTGTTTTGCGACTCCACATCTTTCAGAAGGTAACATTCTGGGTCCAACGGTGTTATCTAGAAGCGAGTATCTACGCTTAGCAACGATCGCAGTAAAGATAAAATGGTACTAAGCTCCCGGAATTACTGGAGACTCCGATACTTCTAGAAAATAGTGGTCCAATAACGGGCGAAGCGTCGCTCAAAAGAGGTCGACAAGGGGCAGCTTCTTTGATCGTGCACCATTCGCAGAGGTGCCTTTCTCATTAAGCGATGATCCAGTCGATAACTAAGAAGCTTGTTGTGACCTTAGAAGCCCCATAACACTGGCACGCTAAAGCAATGTTAACCCAAGAAAAGTAACGACCTGACCAGCACGAGTTTAAACTCCAGCATCGTCAAGTTCGGACGCCCGAACGAGAGCTTACATGCAGTATCAATTCTCTTCCTGATCGAACGGTCGAGATCAACTTGAAACGAAGTAAACAAAAACAACTCTCAGCCTACATTGACACCAAGTTGCAACCACAGCGATCTACTCAGTCGACAAGGGTTAGCGCTCGAATGCCAGCAGTCTCGTCCTAGTCGTTTCGGCGCCTAATCAATGACAGTCTTCGCGACTCGACAGTGTCGCCTCAAAACCTAATGCCCTTCTCGGGTAATTAAAATAGCTCATCCACATGTAAGTGACCGCCCGAGCATCGCCGTCTAGATTTTCAAAAATGCAATCGTAAACTTTACACTATGTTCCACGACTCTAACCAGATGTACTGTACCGAGGCAAGTGAGTCGACAATAATTATGCCTGTTGAAGCTAGT
>JAJYFP010000167.1 GCA_021790855.1 Actinomycetes bacterium | reverse complement strand
TCGTCGATTCCTCATATACCAAGGTTCAACAGATAGCCCTATGGCGTCATTTCTTTCACAAAGACACGAACCCATCCTTATGAACTATCACAATATCACTCCAGCAGAGACCGTCATCGATTGGGATGTCGGGACCGCGGTAGCTTTGGGGATGGCTGTAGCCGAGATCTCAAGATTTGCTCCCCACGTCGCTTTAGCCTTTACCGTCTCTAAGTTCAACGCCTCAGATCTTTTACGACTGGGATACAAAAATATTGAACTAGCTGCTCCATTTATCGCTCTATCGGAGACGCACCAACGAGAACCCCGAAGCATCACGCAAGGCTCAAAATGGCTGTTTGTTGGACGGGTAGTTCCAAACAAAGCCCAGCACGAGCTCATCAAAGCCTTCGCCACTTACAAAAAGATATATGACAAAAAAGCCACCTTGCAGATCGTTGGAAACCCCGCACAAATCAAGTACTACGAGTTCCTACAGACATTTGCCAAGGAGTTGGAGGTTTCAGACTCCGTGGAGTTCTTGGGATCCATCTCAGACACAGAACTAGCTCAAAGGTATAAGACATCCGACGTGTTCACTTGTACCTCTCGCCACGAAGGATTTTGCTTTCCTCTCATAGAAGCCATGAGAAACTCGCTTCCAATCGTAGCGTTTGCATCCTCTGCAGTTCCCGACACCTTGGGGAAAGCAGGAGCACTGGTAAGAGATCCAGATCCTTTGTCATTCGCTTCTGCTGTTCATCTCGTCCTTAAAGATACAACTTTACAGCGACAACTCCAAAATGGTGCTGTAGAACAACTCGATCGCTACAGCCCCACGAGAGCCAAGATAGAAAATCTGACGGCTATAAATAAAGTTGTAAGAAGCGAAGAACTATCAGCTCATATCGAGACGTTGAAAAACTCTAGGGCATGAGAGCGGCAGAAGTACCCCATCTTAAGATCTCTTTCGTGGTTCCACGATACGGTACAGAGGTGGTCGGTGGAGCAGAGAGTGCAGCACGAGCGTTTGCCGAAAATCTTGTAAAACTTGGCGTAGAGACTAAAGTTCTAACAACTACGGCAATCGATATTGACACCTGGGCACATCACTACCGTGAAGGTCAGACAACGCTAAATGGCGTTGAGGTGCATCGCTTCCGACCTGACAGCGGAAGAAGTGCAGCGTTCCCTGAGTTCTCAAACAAAGTGCTCTTTCTTCCTCGATCGACATCACTCGATGATTGCAAGAAATGGATCGAGTTACAAGGACCAGTCTCTGAAGCTCTGCTGGAAGCTATCGCTACAGATCGTAGCGACTTCCTCGTATTTTACCCTTATCTGTATCACCCTATCGTCTATGGACTTCCAAGAGTTAAAGACAGAGCTATACTACATCCGGCCGCTCATCCAGAACCTCCAATATATCTGCCCATCTTCAAAGAGGTATTCGAGTCGGCCAGGGCTATAATACTGCAGAGCCAAGCAGAAAGAGATGTTGTAAACAAGACATTCAAAGTAGGGGCAACCCGACAGTTGGAGCTTGGACTTGGAGTCGCTGGCCCACCAAACGATATCAAACAACGGCTCTCAAAGTATAAAAGCGAAGATCCGCCCTACATACTTTGTCTGGGAAGAGTCGATGACCACAAAGGCACAACGATGCTTTCTGACTTTTTTACCCAGTACAAGGAGCGTAATCCGTCCACTTTAAAGCTCGTTATGGCAGGACCTATAGTGGTCAAACCACCTAGCCATGAAGATGTTGAGATTCTTGGCGTTGTAAGTGACGAGCAAAAGTGGGAACTTATAGCAGGAGCTCAAAGCTTAATTTCTCCCTCGTATTTTGAGGCATTCTCAATCGTACTTTTTGAAGCATGGGCTCTGAACACGCCCGTAATCGTAAATCAAAGATGTGGTCCCACCTTTGAGCACGTCAGCCGCAGTGGTGGGGGTCTAGCATTTTACGACTATCCAACCTTTGAAGTGGTCCTCAATCGCATAAGTAACGACTTAGAACTACGAAAAAGATTAGGTGAACTTGGGAACAAGTACTACCTATCCAACTTCACCTGGGAAAGAGTCATAAAACGCTACTTCAACTTCCTTATTGATCTAAAGAGTCACGGCTTTGATTTCGTCCAACAAGAACCAAGTCCGCTGGCGTAGATCTAAATAAATCCAAAAAACTGTCACATCTCTTGTTCAACAAAGGTAGAAAAGTTCAAAGCTAAGACACCGGATGACTTCTGGGGGCAAAGGACCTTGACTGAGTTGTCCATGGACTTCCAGTCAAGCAACGTTCCTCCATGTCGATCTATCAAAGAAACCGCAATACTGTAGACGCCTTCTCCAAGTGGCAAAGCACTTAGTCGAACCAGCACGTTCCCTTTCGCTGAAAGCTCCAGCGGGGGCATCTCCAAAGTCGCTGTATCTCCACGATAGACAGTTTCTCCCTTGGCATCTAGGATCTCAATGCCTAAGATTACTTCGACAGGAACGTAGTTGACGACCTCGTAGCCAACTCGCAAGGTGGCTGAGTCTCCACTTTGTATGGGTGCTGAAGCGCCGGTACTTTCTCCTTGAATCTCAAGGTTAGAGATAAGCACGCGTTTTTCAGCAGAGTTATGATGAGTCGAAAGTTTCACTGGAGCTTTCGCGTGCAGTGGATCGTTCGGGTCATTTACCAAGCTTGATCCAGCCATCTGGAAGTCGCGAAGAATAGAGATAGCATCTTGAACGCTCCCGTGTCCCACAATCTTACCGTGGTCCAGCACGTACGCCCGGTCACAGATACTCCTC
>JAJYFP010000166.1:857-2786 GCA_021790855.1 Actinomycetes bacterium | reverse complement strand
GCAGCTCAAAAGAGCAACTCCGTAGTACTTGGCATTACTGGTACCGGAGGTTCCGGCAAGTCTTCCCTGACGGATGAGTTAATTCGCAGAGTACGGCTAGATCAACAAGACAAAATGAAGGTCGCTGTATTAGCGATCGATCCAAGCAAGCGGAAAGGTGGAGGGGCACTTCTTGGAGATCGAATAAGAATGAACTCGGTCAACTCACCTCAGATATATTTCCGCTCACTTGCAACCCGAGGATCCGAATCCGAGATTCCTAAAAGTATCCCCATGATAATCAAGTTGCTAAAAGCGGCCCGGTACGACCTTATAGTCGTTGAGACCCCAGGTATCGGACAGGGCGACGCTGGCATTACCGAGATCTCAGATATTTCTCTGTATGTGATGACCCCAGAGTTTGGTGCAGCATCTCAACTTGAAAAGATCGACATGATCGACTTCGCAGACGTGATCGCTATCAACAAGTTTGACAGGGCCGGCGCAAAGGATGCCTATCGAATGGTTGCGAAACAGTGGTCTAGGAGCCACTTCGAAGATAGACCGCATGACGAACCTCCGGTATTTGGAACAATAGCGTCACGCTTTAATGACGATGGAACTACCGCTCTTTATCAGCATATCCTTGGTCTAGCAACACATCTTGGTCTCAGTGCCTCAGGTTCAGTGCTTCCAAAGGTCAAGACTATGCAGTCAAGCGTCGGTCTGTCAATAGTGCCAATATCCCGCTCACGCTACCTTTCAGAGATCACCGATACCGTTAGGAAGTATCAAAGATTCACTGAAGAAAGTGCTGGTCGTCTCCGAACCTTACAGCAGATTAGATCGATCCTGGACATCTTGAAGAAAAGTGGCACGAAGATACCGAAAGAGCTTCAAGCACTGAAGAAACGTGTTGAAGATAGTATCGACGAAGAGAGCCTAGGGATTCTTTCACAATACCGAGACTTAGAGAAAGAACTGTCTTACAAGGGAACAAAGAATGCCTCGGCTGCCTGGGAGAGACTGTACACAAGCACATCACTTTCAGGCACGAAGATACCGAAAGTAGCTCTACCTCGATTCCATGACGACGGAGACATCTATCACTGGCTACGCTCCGAGAACCTTCCTGGCTACTTCCCTTATACCGCAGGCGTCTTTCCGTTCAAAAGAACAGGGGAAGATCCGGCACGGATGTTTGCGGGCGAAGGTGGTCCTGAAAGAACCAATAAAAGATTCCACCTACTTGCAGAAGGTCAGAGCGCGACGAGGTTATCCACAGCTTTTGACTCCGTAACACTCTATGGCCAAGATCCTGATACGCCACCTGACATTTACGGGAAGATAGGTACCTCCGGAGTATCGATCGCGACCTTAGACGATATGAAAACTCTATATCATGGCTTCAACCTGTGTGACCCAAAGACTTCCGTCTCTATGACAATCAATGGACCCGCTCCTTCTATTTTAGCGATGTTTTTCAATACAGCAATAGACCAGCAACTAGAGAGTTTCAAGAGTCAGAACTCTCGAGAGCCAACTTCAGAAGAAGCGCAAGAGATCCGTTCACGAACCCTATCTACAGTTCGTGGAACCGTACAAGCCGACATATTAAAAGAAGATCAAGGTCAAAACACATGCATATTTTCGACCGAGTTTTCGTTGACAGTCATGAGCGATATTCAGCAGTTCTTCATCGACAATAACGTTAAGAACTACTATTCCGTCTCCATCTCAGGTTATCACATCGCCGAGGCCGGAGCCAATCCAATTACCCAACTCGCCTTCACGCTCGCTAATGCATTTACCTACGTCGAGACTTATCTAGCACGAGGGATGCACATCGATGACTTTGCCCCCAATCTCTCATTTTTCTTCTCCAACGGAATGGATCCCGAGTACACCGTAATTGGTCGAGTTGCGAGAAAAATTTGGGCAATTGCCATG
>JAJYFP010000166.1:0-847 GCA_021790855.1 Actinomycetes bacterium | reverse complement strand
AGCGATCCCAACGACTTAAGTACCATATCCAAACCTCGGGAAGATCTCTACACGCTCAAGAGATGGCCTTTAACGATATTAGAACGACCCTCCAAGCCCTTTGTGCAATATATGACAATGCAAACAGCCTTCACACCAACGCATACGATGAGGCAGTAACCACACCATCTGAGGAGTCTGTAAGACGGGCCCTCGCCATTCAACTTATCATAAACAAAGAATGGGGACTCGCAAAGAACGAAAACCCTAACCAAGGAAGTTTCATCGTCGAAGATCTGACTGACCTTGTCGAGGCAGCTGTACTTGAAGAGCTTGATCGTATCTCTGAGCGAGGAGGAGTTCTAGGAGCCATGGAGACGGGATACCAAAGAAACAAAATTCAAGATGATTCAATGATCTACGAACAGGCGAAGAATGACGGGTCACTACCCATAGTCGGAGTCAATACCTTTATCCATGATACCGAAGACGTGTCGGGTTTGAAACTTGAGCTAGCCCGCGCCACTGAAACGGAGAAACAAAATCAAATACGGCGACTTCGGGAGTTCAACGAAAGGCACCAAGATGAAAGAGAACAAGCGCTAAGTCGCCTTAGAGAAACTGTCATAAGCGGAGGCAATATCTTTGCAACTCTTATGGACACCGTCCGATACGCCTCGCTTGGTGCCATAACTGAGACGCTCTTCGAAGTCGGTGGCACGTATAGACGAAGTATCTAAACAAAACACACCGTTCGGATGAATGCATAGATGAATGCATAGGAGCTACACGACCGCGGCAATAAGGTGTTGGACCTAGCGGCGCTTCCAAAGAACGGATCCAGCGTCCAAAACGCTTAGCAACACGT
>JAJYFP010000165.1 GCA_021790855.1 Actinomycetes bacterium | reverse complement strand
TCTCCTGTAACACAGAGTGAGAACTCAGGTTCGTCTGCAAAGTTAGAGATCACTCCATTCACTTCAACGACTGCTTTATCAAGGTCTCGTAGCGATAGCAGAGCGCCGTTGCTCGCACCGTAGGTCTCTCCCACCCATTCAATCTCATCAGATTGTGTTCTTCTAAGATATTTCTCGGGATGTTCGAACGCCCACGGTTCGACTCTATCGATACGGCTATGTCGCACACGGGCTCTACCTTGCCATGAAGCCCAGCGATATCGATCCTTAACCCGTGCCCCACCCCATCGTATGCGTATCAAAGAGTCTGACAGTCCCACGGCCTCATGAAGATTCTCCGTCCAGACAACGCCACTGCCGTCATAACAAGAGACCTCTTCCCAACCGCTATGACCGCCAAGTAAAAGATACGAGACAACCATCTCTGAGTCATCTGGAACTATATCATCGCCCATAACGGACTCACCAGACCACAAGAGCGCCACGAGTTTCTCTCCTGTTGTCGCCCAAGTATGGCGCTTCCTTAGAGCTTGACCAACCGAAGAACGCGAGAGTTCTGGAGCAATCAAACCACACATTCCCCCGCTCGCCCCGAAAATATTTGCACCTGGTCTTCCACCACCTGGACGACCACGATGCTCATCACTTGCACCGGTGGCTCCAAGACGGAGTCCGCGTCGCATCGCATCTTCAAAAAACCAGTCGTCGGGCCCGTAGGTTGAATGGACCTCAATAAGACGTTCAAGTTCGGGGTGGTGCCAGTCGAGAACTGCCCTTCTGCCTCCGACATGTGGAATTAAAAGGTAACGCTCAGGGTGGCCTTCGTAGGCGTCGTAGAGCATGGTAATGGGCCAATGTTGAGGATCAGGTCTCTTTGACCCCAGTCCTTCATGCCACTCTAAGCATCTCGCCAAAGTCGTGTCGTCGCCGATAAATACCACATTATGGTCCCCACCAACCCCCGGCGTACCACACCACTCAACTCCTGGAAAGCAGATGAACTCGTTCTTTACCGTGACCTCTTCTGTGAGATCGACTACATCTTGCCACCGCTCATCAGTAATTTGGAAGTCGTTCGCCGTATATCCTAAAAAGTCAAGGCCTCCAATCTCTCTTGCATACGCAAAGTTATACGCGTTGTCGTTCGTTCCCACGGTATCGTTTGAGTGAACGTGCAGATCACCGAAGAGTGCACGTGAGGCGGGAAAGAGGTTTGACACTTCTACGTAGCATGGCTCTGCTTGTAAAATCCCGTCGGACGTTGCGGCGTCTATTCGAACTTCACCTTCAGTGTCAAATGGGATTCGCACGGTACTAGTAGCCCAGCCATCGTCAGGTAGCTTCACCACAATTTTAGACGAGGCAGAGTCGCTCATGTTGAGAACCACCTCTTTACCGTCCATTATCGGTACATTGCCCCACTTATCCTCTGTATGGATGTGGATTGCACATGGCTCATCTGGCTGAACTACCCTTGAGGTACTCACCAACAAGTGCTCAGCTTTACCAGGCAATATATCAAACTTTATTTCATCGGCTAACGCCATACGAGAGGTCCCTAATGGGTCTACCCACAACCGGAAGGTAAACCCTTGCTCAACGAAGGTCTGCACTCGCGTACCTGGACAACCCGCTCTACGATCGCCAAGCCTGAAAATCAGATGATCGCCTGGTCTCAAATAACCGTCCACTAGATCAACGATGAGAGCCTTTTGGAACGGTCTCTCTCCGCCTTTTTCGTCATACCTACAGCCCAGTCGATCTAGCGTAGATGTACTCTCTGGGAAAGCGTGGCCAAGGAGCGATCCGGTCACATACTCAACCGAACAGTAGTCCCGTGCCGATGCATCTTCGGTCTGCCACTCCCAATCTGAGTAAAACTTCATACACAGCTTCACCCAACCACTATCGGCCATACCGGAAGCTCCGACTTCATAGTCAAGAATAAGTTCTTCTACTTCGCCAGCGACCAGATCTCCCCAATTACAAGACAAGCGACCAAGAAACGGAATCCCACGAACTTCCTCGGTAATCTCTGAGCGTTTCGCACTGTCAAGTAGCACATTGGTACGTTGATGAATCTGGGTATGGACAGGAAAACTCTCCGCCTCCGGGACATCCAAAACGAATTGGGATCTCTCCGCACCTTCTAGATCATCTTGTCTCTCCATCATTACCCCCTCAAAGATTGAACTGAAAACTTCAATCAGATAAGTTATGGACATCCAAAGAGTAAATCTTTGTAACACAGGCGACATATAACAAAAATCATTTTTATTTCTAGAGAAACTTTCAAGAACATCCCATACTGAAAGAATCGAATTAGAGATCCACGTAAAAATAACCTTCTCTTCAGTCCCAATTCGATCTACGGAGTCAGACGACTCCTCTTCTGAACCGGGCAAGCTCACTTCGGTTCGTAACTCCAAATGAATGTCATGAGGGTACTCACATTGAGATACTGAAAAATAGACACGATCTCTACCAAAGCGCTAGAGCTACTAATCCCAAGAGGTGGATTAGAAAGGTCACAAGAGACTGGAGTTCAACTGGAGGAACGTGGACTACACCTCCTAGAGATAAAACAGCAACTCCATCACTAGCTAAAGGAAGTGGGAACTGAAAAGTGAACATACCAATGGAAATACCGACTCTTTAGTACATTACGTACGAGCCTTAGCCTTAGAGTCAAATGAGTTGTCGCCTATTCATATGAGATATTGAACATATAGGGCAAGAGCTAGAGAAGCGTTATGAAGTCCTATCCTAAGGATCAAAAAGATAAGGTTATGAAAAAGATCATGAAGCCGTCT
>JAJYFP010000164.1 GCA_021790855.1 Actinomycetes bacterium | reverse complement strand
ACCTAACCAGACCTTTAGCTCGAATTAGTTCAACGATCTTCTCTGCGACCTCTACAGGATCGCCATCTAGCATTGTCGCTTGTCCTTTGCTCTGTGGCGGATAGATCTTTCTTACCTTTGGACCTGGACCGAGATCGATCTCTTGTGCGTCAAAGGTTTCGATTGTGGAGGTCGACATAGCCTGCCGAATCCGCGTAATGGGAGCGTATCTCGGTGCTTGACGACCTGCTTGAATACCAAGTACCACTTTGCCAGTAGCCACAGACTCTGAAAGAGTCCCTCCGCCAAGTTCTTGTGTTATACGTAAAGAGGAACCTTCAGGTTCCGCCTTAGAGACCACTGCGGCATGAGGAACTCCCAAGGTAGCGCCTATCAAGCCTGCAAGTTGACCATCGAGGTCGTCGGCAGCTTGAACACCAGTCAAGAACGCGTCCCAGTCACCCTCAGACTTTAGCCACTTTGAAAGCAGTTGAGCCCGCAGCCGAGTAGGGGTCCATCCCTCTTCCACCCCGACGATCTTTACAGCCCGATCAGCTCCTTTAGCGATAGCACTGTAAAGAGTTTGATCCACATCGGGTTCGTCAAGGGCGATTACTACGACCTCTCCCCCCACGGCTTCTTTTATCAAAAGCGCCTCTTCCAAGGCCGCTTCATCCCACTCGTTCGACACAAACTTGACAAAGTCGCGGTCTATATCTACTCCGGAGTCAGCAACTTCAAGTTCCTCCACCAAGTCTGCTAACTGCCGCATACCAACGACGATCTTCAATGCTCCCCCTTTCTCAATCCTTCTAACTTTCATTACCAATTACGCAAAGTGACATAGTTACCGTCTGTAACTTCTATACCGTCTCGACTCCTCCAAGAGCCTCGTCTAACAGTTCAGCTATATCCACCACTCTTAGGTGTTCATTACCCGTTGACTTAGCCGCGTCCTCAAATCGAGAGACCTCATATGGGCAACAAACAGCCAAGATCTCAGCTCCCGTAGTAGCAGCTTCTCGAACTCTTCGCTCTGAAAGCCTCTCTGAGAGATGATTTGAGTTGAATCCATCAAGCCACATACCGCCTCCGCCTCCGCCACAGCAGTAGGAGTTCTCTTTGCATCTTCCCATCTCGACTAGATCGATTCCAGGAATAGCCTTTAGGAGCTTCCTCGGTGCATCGTACTCTCCGTTATGACGGCCAAGATAACACGGATCGTGGAATGTAACCTTTTTATCAATCGAATTGACAAAGTTCATCTTTTCAATCTGCGGAGATAAGAGCTGCGTATAGTGGAGCACGTCGTATGTGAAGCCACGCTTTGGATACTCCTTTACAAGAGCGTTGAAAGCGTGTGGATCCGGAGTCACGATTCTTTGAAACTCGTACTTACCCAACGTTGCGGTGACGTCTTCCACTAGGGCGTCGAAAAGACCCTTCTCACCCGCAAGGCGTTGGGAGTCCCCAACTGTCTTTTCTTCAGCGCCCAATATAGCAAAGTCCACGCCAAGGCGGGTTAAGATACGAGAAAACGCCTGAGCTGCCTGTTGTCCTCTTGGGTGGTAGCTCCAGTAGTCCTCGACGTAAAACAACACATCGGCTGGAGTAGGATCTGACGATAGCACGCGTATCGGAACTGATGCACCCTTTGTCCATGCATGTCTTCTACGCGGGTTTTCCCCTAAGGCGTTCCCATAGCGGAAGGTCTTTTCAAAGATACCTTGAAGTTCATCTGGAACCTTCCCGTCACCGACTGCGACCTCTCTAACTGCGGGCATAATCTCTATCATGTTCACGCCTTTTGGACACACACGCAGGCAGTTACCACAGGTCGTACACTTCCAGAGCTCATCAGAACTAAACAGATCAACACCAGTTTGAACCTTCCGATGAATCTTTCTAGGTCCATACTCCGACACTAGATCAACTGGACATACCGGAACGCACTTTCCGCAACCGTAGCAGTACTCAAGCGACTCCCCTCCGTCAAGTTGCGCTATTTTCCCAAGTCCCTTGGAGTACGAGTAGTCGGTGAGGACCCGAGATTCGAACATCCGATTCCATGCACCTGAGACATCCCACTCTCTACCTGAGATCTTCGAAACGACGACCGCCTCTTCCAGCTCCACAGCTACTGGACTTTGTTTTTTGCCTCCTACAGGCATTTAAACCCCCACCTCCAACTTGTAAACTCCCAGGAGTCGAGCGGCTAGCTCGACTGCACCTGGAACAATTTGATTAAACTCTCTTGTCATCCTCATCTCAAGAACTGTGGACATATAGGTCGCATAGACGCCAGCTAAAAAAATGTCAAATGAAAAAGGCGACAACAAGTCAACTCCTAGACCAGCTGACGCCAGTGTGTGAAATAAATAGCTGCTTGCAGAACACACCAGATCATATGTCTCAAAGTCGTCTTTCCCAAACAGATCGCACTCTTCGTTGACCAAAAGTCTCAAAGCACCGGTGTCTGAGTCAGGGTTCCATATCCACTTACTCCAAGGCCAGTACGTATCTGGATAGAGATCATGCAACAGCTCGAACGGCAACTCCATCTGGGCCGAGGGGAATGCCTCAAGATGGTGCCTCAGTGTACTTGTTCTTTCCTCAATCGTCGCCGAATCGTCTACTAGAGCAGCCAATCCAATGCGCAAACCATCAAGATCACAGGTAGCAAGTATCTCCTTCGCCTTTCTCCTACTAGCAAAGGACGACCGAAGCAAGAAGTTAAGCTCCCTAAATGTCAGAGTGCGTGGGTCGGACTTCATAAGCAAAGCTCTCACCTGATCCGACTTAAACTTCAACTTCTTATCTATGTCGCGGTACTCAAAGTCAGGGATCTGCAACGAA
>JAJYFP010000163.1 GCA_021790855.1 Actinomycetes bacterium | reverse complement strand
GGCTAATCCGAGGCGTTTTGCCACTTGGTCATCTGTTGGCTCAAAGAGCGGATCTCCACCGTCGTCAATGATGACCGTGGGAATCGTTCTTCCTCCATCTTGTAGAGTCTGAACGTACGCTAGGGCCTTCGGGTCTTCATCGATATCGAACCAGAGATATGGAACTTGATGTTCGTCAAGAAAACGCCTAGTTCGATGGCAGTCGGGACACCACGGTGCACCGTAGACTTTAATTGATTCCAATGTTCCTCCTAGCGTTGAATGTATGTTTCAAGGTGTTTTGACCTCATTTCATTCCCGCCAATCGCCAAGAAACCTGAGGTACTGGGGGATTTGGTAAACTTCAAAAAGAGATGATGCTGCTCATCGAGCTGGTGCTCTCGCCTTCAACGCCTAAATCTCCTTGCATGAGTATTTGTTCAGTGCCAAATGACCTCGGCCAAATATCTATCTGCCACATTCAGGCATGCCTATATCCCGCTACCCAGCTTTTAGACTGGTTGGTACTGTGACGAACAAAACGCCTACGATTCTAAGTGTCCACGCCCACCCAGACGACGAGTCTTCAAAGGGTGCCCCTACTATCGCTAGATACAGAACTCTTCAAGCACGTTGCGTTTTAGTAACCGCAACGGGAGGCGAAGAAGGGGACATATTAAATCCAAAGATGGATAGACCTGAAATTAGAGGGAATCTTGCGGAGATTCGAAACGCCGAACTCGAAGAAGCAACAAAGATCATAGGATACGATGAAGTAATAAAGCTGGGGTATAGAGACTCCGGGATGCCAGGAACCGAGGCTAACGAGCGACTTGACGCGTTCTATAACATTCCCATAGATGTATCGACAGATCGTTTGGTTGAGATTTTCAGAGAGCAACAACCCCATGTAGTAATTACTTACCCAGAAGATCAATCAGGTTATCCACATCCAGATCATCTTCGAGTGCACGATATCTCGCTAAAAGCCTTCGATTTAGCGGGTAACTCCAACTACAAACCTGAACTCGGAGAGCCCTTCCAACCACTGAAACTTTATTACTCGCTTTGGACCAAAGCCAAGATCTTAGCTATCGTCGAAAGATTCGAATCCCTTGGACTTGAGTCACCATTTCCGAGAGATCGACTAGAGCGCCAGGGCCAGGACGATCTAGTCACTACCCAGATAGACGTAGCTGACTTCTTAGAGATACAACGCCGAGCTCTTCTTGCGCATCGTACTCAGATTGACCCAAACTCCCCGTTTTGGTTCGGACTCCCTACACAAGAGCAGGCAAAAGCCTATTCAACTGAAGATTACCACCTAGCAAGGTCTACGGTAGAGGTAGTATCAATCTCTAATGGCGAGATAGAGACCGATCTGTTCGAAGGTACTGGCCTCTCCCTTGCACAGAGGTTCAAATAGTAATAGTAACAAGAGGAGTAAAGTTGGGAAAGTGGCTCACTCAAGCGTGGATCGATGACGTCAAACGACTTGGTTCTGAGATGCCGGAGCGGCACGGCATGTCCGCGTCACTCCTTTATATAATCTCAGACACGCCAGTTGGCGACATCTACTACTCATGGATTGTTCAAGACGGCAGGCTCGTGGATGCTTCATTGGGTGACTACAGCAATCCCGATGTAACCCTTACGATATCCATGGAGGAGGCAAAAGCTATGGCCGCGGGCAAACTTGACGCCGCCTCAGCTTTTATGCAAGGACAAATCGGCGTCGAGGGAGACTTAAACAAGCTTATGAGCCTCTTGCCCCTTACCGCTTCGCAAGAGTACCTGGAACTCGAACGTCAGCTTGCCTCAATCACTGACTTTGACATCTAGACCAAGAAAGTCGAACGACTGAACCTCTGCCTTGCAAGATTCCTTATCCTGCGATAATCAGTACTTATGACACCGTATCGAGCAAGGGTTCTTTGTACAAAGGCACGATCCATTACCACCTTGGTCCAGTTAACCTCGTCTAGCCATCTAGGTGACAGTTCTCGTATCTCTGGTGTGTCAGCGGTCAACTTGAACGTGATCTCAGATACCCCGGGCTCCAAGTGCTTGACGACATCGTCAAATGCCACTTCAAACGTCGGGTACTGTGCTAAGTTCACCTTAGCGATATCTATTGTCTGGTCGATAGCCACTAACCCTTCCTGAGTCACAAGGGTCTTGGCAGGATAACCAAGTCTCTCCTCAGAAGAGTTCTCTGGCAAACGAATAGGCAACCGATACTCTATTGCTAGATCCAAAACAATATCGAAGAACTCGGGGCGGCCAATCAAAGAGTCGCCAAAACTCGCTATGTGAGATATGTCGAATCCCCAGTAAATAGCACGCTCCAACTGGCCGCGCGCCTCACGTCGCAGCTCGTCGATGTCCGCATGACTCCAAAGATCATCTGAGGTGGCTGGAAATCCACCACCTCCATCTACCAAAGAAGGTGACGCGCTAAGCGGAAAGAGATGAAAGATATCGTTGTCGCAGGTGAGCGTAAGAGAGATGCCCACATCTTCTCCTTGATGCGAAGCTGCGGCATGTCTCACCCAGGGTCCAGGCGTCATGACTCGAGCCGAGTTCAAAGCTCCATTGCGCAAAGCCTCGTAGACGCCCTGGTTGTTTGCATGGGAAAAACCAAGAGCGTCGCTACAGAGAATAACAGCCCTGGTGTCACCGGACAGTCCAAGCAGATCTCGCACATCAGCTTCCATGGGATTGATGCTAGTAGCGTTGAGAATCTAATTTGATACCTCGAAAATCAAAACTTGCAAGAGACGGTCCACGACGCCATCATCTAAAAAGACACGTACGTTTTGAATAAAGAACTCCAACTAATGCAACGAGACTGGAGGCCTGAAGAAAGACATTGCCAAGTGTCCCTATGGCTGCAAGCG
>JAJYFP010000162.1:1469-2880 GCA_021790855.1 Actinomycetes bacterium | reverse complement strand
GTGAGTCACCGTCTTACGTGGAGCAGATCGGTGTTGCGCTTACAGAGATTCTCTCTAAGGAGGGATTGGAGCAGATATCTCCTTTGGGATCAAGGTTCGACCCATCTGAAGCAGAAGCAGTAGCACATGAAGAGGGAGATGGCGAACAAGTGGTGACTGAGGTCCTTAGAGTTGGATATCGCTGGCGAGGAAGGATAATACGCCCCGCTATGGTCAAAGTGTCTGGTTAGGAGGCGATATGACCGTCCAGAGGGAGTGGTTCGAGAAGGACTACTACAAGGTTCTGGGAGTGTCCAAAGACGCGAGTGATAAGGATATAACGAAAGCCTATCGTAAACTCGCAAAGCAGTACCATCCTGACGCAAATCCTGGGTCCGAGGAGAAGTTTAAGCAGGTATCTGCAGCCTATGATGTCCTTGGAGATCCTACAAAACGTAAAGAATACGATGAAGCCAGATCAGCTGGGCCTATGGCTGGGGGCTTTGGAGGCGGAGCGGGATCGAACTTTGACTTCAAGGTAGAGGATCTTGGAGACCTGATCGGAGGTCTATTCAATAGAGGTAGATCTAAAAGCGCCGGACCTCAACGTGGGAGTGATCTTGAAGCCGAAATTCATATATCGTTCGAGGAAGCTGCCCGAGGTGTCACTACGTCTGTAAATGTCGTGGGTGACTCGACCTGTGCTACCTGCGGTGGCACAGGTGCAGCTCCCGGTACGGTACCTCAGGTATGCGCACGATGTCAGGGCAGTGGTTCGGTAAGTGATAACCAGGGATTTTTCTCCTTCTCACAACCTTGTCCTGCTTGTGGCGGTAGAGGAATTATTGTGACTAAAGCATGTCTTTCCTGTAAAGGAACAGGAGTTGAGAGACGTGCAAGGCAAGTGAAGATCCGAATCCCAGCGGGCATGGAGTCGGGACAGAGAATTCGGATTAAGGCAAAAGGTGATCTGGGGAAAAACGGTGGCCCTCCTGGTGATCTTTATGTGGTGGTACACGTCGGTCGGCACGAACGCTTCGGAAGGAGTGGCAACGATCTGACGATTACGATTCCCATGAGTTACCCCGAGGCTGCTCTGGGTACGGTTGTCTCAGCGCCCACCTTGGATGGGTCAACGGTATCACTGAAGATTCCTCCGGGAACAAAGTCAGGAAAGACCTTCAGAGTTCGGGGGAAAGGAATTCCGTCTTCGAAAAAGGGGGCCGCGCCGGGTGATCTTTTAGTAACGGTTGAGGTTTGGGTGCCGGAGAGTTTAGATCAAAAGCAGAGAAAACTCATAGAAGAGTTAGCGAAATTGACCCCCGAACCACCAAGAGGTTAGTTGACTGTGAGAGGTGTGAGACAAGTTGGCAGATAAACGGAGCCGAGGAGGCATCGAATCACCCTTTGAAAGGCGAAACGACAGAGCAGT
>JAJYFP010000162.1:0-1459 GCA_021790855.1 Actinomycetes bacterium | reverse complement strand
TGCAGCCGAACTATCTGGTATGCATCCGCAGACGTTGCGTATCTATGAGCGAAAGGGACTTTTGGATCCCGCTCGTACAGGCGGGGGTTCAAGACGTTATAGCCAAGATGACATTGAGCAACTACGAAGAATTCAGGAACTTACTAACTTAGGGATAGGTTTAGAAGGTGTGAAACGAATTATGGCCTTGGAGGCCGAAGTCAAAGACCTGAAAGATCAAATTCAAGCCCTTGAGGAGCAATCCAAAGCGGAAAGAGAGAAGATTCATAAACACTATCGTAGGGATTTAGTACCTCTCTCTCAAGCCGTAGTGCTCTTCAGAGGAGCAATAAAAGGTTAGAAGTAGGTCTTTTGGTTAGGAAGGTTGTTGCTATCGATCAAAGTGTAAGTTACAAAGATGGTGGTGAAATTATATGGATACGTCGAAGTGGACGTTAAAAACACAAGAGGGCTTTCAACAGGCAATCGCTCTAGCTGAAAAAGCGGTCAACCCCGAGGTTACGAGGGAACACCTCGTACTGGCACTTCTTTCTCAAACTGAAGGGATTACTCTTCCTGTTCTACAAAAGCTCGGAATTTCTCCGAAGCAGCTTAAGAACTCCATAGAAGAGAAGGTTGCAAAACTTCCTAAGTCATACGGTGGAACTCCCCAGGTTTCACGTACTCTTTTGAACCTACTCGAACAGGCGGAAAAGGATAGGTCAAATCTTGGAGACGACTATCTCTCCGTGGAACACCTATTGCTCGGTCTTTCAGACCTTCTAGGCGTGACCAAGGATCAGTTGCTTGGAGTACTAAAGGAAGTGCGTGGCTCTCATAAAGTGACGAGCAATAACCCGGAGGAGAGTTACCAGGCACTAGAGCGTTATGGACGGGACTTAACTGAAGAGGCGCGTAAAGGCAAGATTGACCCGGTAATCGGAAGAGATGAGGAGATCCGACGAGTCATCCAGGTTCTTTCTCGCCGATCTAAGAATAATCCAGTCCTTATTGGAGAACCAGGAGTTGGAAAGACCGCTATCGTTGAAGGACTTGCGAAACGCATCGTTGAAGGTGACGTACCCGAAGGACTTAAGGGTAAGAGACTCATCGCTTTAGATTTAGCATCGATGGTCGCTGGCGCCAAGTATAGAGGAGAGTTTGAGGAGCGACTTAAGGCAGTTCTAAAAGAGATCGTAGATGCAGAGGGTGAGGTTATAACCTTCATCGACGAGATGCACACAGTTGTGGGCGCAGGAGCTGCAGAGGGAGCCATGGATGCCTCAAATATGTTGAAGCCAATGTTAGCTAGGGGCGAGCTACGCATGATTGGAGCTACTACCTTAGATGAGTACCGGAAGTACATAGAGAAGGATCCAGCTCTTGAGCGAAGGTTTCAGCGAGTTACGGTAAATCCACCTTCAGTGGAAGATACGGTTGCGATTCTTAGAGGTCTAAAGGAACGCTACGAGGTGCACCA
>JAJYFP010000001.1:1525-39957 GCA_021790855.1 Actinomycetes bacterium | reverse complement strand
CTGAGGCTGATCCCAGACTCAGAGTACTGCTTCATCAGGAAAAGTTGCACGATTGGTCAAAAAGCGACTCCCAAAGGTGCTTCGATTGGAAAGGCCCTCAGCCAAACGACGGGCACGTAGGTCTGAGTTCGCTCGTCCATTCGAATGCGGAAACGAACCACAATGTGTAACACTCCAGTTCGCCTGACGGTTTCCCCACGATTGAGCCGGTGCTGATGGCCGTTAACCAGGGACACTAAGATGGGCTGATGAGCATTGTGGACAGCCCGAACGTGACCGTGACCTTTGCCGGTTCCGGCGACGCCTTCGGCAGTGGGGACCGCTATCAGGCCTGCATCCACTTGCGGGGGCCCGATCGATCAGAACCACCGGTGCTGCTCGACTGCGGAGCCACCTCGTTGCTCGCTCTCAGGCGCCAAAGGCTCGACCCCGCTGAGGTCGCGGCCGTGGTGGTTTCTCACCTTCACGGGGACCATTTCGGTGGTCTCCCGTTCCTTGTCCTGAACGGCCAGTTCTCCGGACGCACCAGGCCGCTGAGCGTTGTCGGGCCGTCCGGGATCGCCGAGCGGCTCACCGCAGCCATGGAGTGCCTGTTCCCCGGATCCTCATCGGTGTCGCGCGGGTTCCCCGTCGACGTTGTCGACCTGGACCCCGGCGCCACGGCGACCGTCGCCGGTATGGAGGTCACGGCATGGGAGGTCGACCATCCGAGTGGTGCCCCACCCCTTGCCTTGCGTTTGACACTGGGCGGCAAGGTCATCGCCTATACGGGTGATACCGCCTGGACCGACTCCCTCATCGAGGTCGCGGCCGACTCAGACCTGTTCATCGCCGAGGCCTACTACTGGGACAAGGCCGTGCCCTACCACCTCCGCCACACCGACCTGGCCGCTCATCTCGACCAACTCGCGAGCGCTCGAATCCTACTGACCCACATGTCCTCCGATATGCTCAACCGCCAGGACGAAGCATCCTTCGACTCTGCCTACGATGGTCTCGTCGTCGAGGTCTGAGCGTTCGACTGAGCGTCAGTGAGCGGACTCCTCATCATGGGCACCCCATGGCCACCGTCCTCCGAAACAGCTTGGCTGATAAGAAGCGACAGTGGCAAATATTGTGGATGTGCGAGCTTCATGGCACTAAAGAATACGTTGCGATTGACGGCACTGGTTTAGATCTGAGTGTAAGTGAGACTATCACCATGTATCTCGGCACGGTTGGTCTCCGTGGACACTGAATCTTTGCTTTACAGGTATGATGTACTTGCAAACTTCACGGCTACTTGTACCCACGGTCGTTCTTTAGATGAGCGTAAAAGTAGCCTGAATTAAACCGATGGGAGGAAATGTGGCTGACAAGCCTGTTGTAACGATGAAGCAACTTCTGGGGGCCGGGGTTCACTTTGGTCATCAGACTCGCAGGTGGAATCCGAAAATGAAGCGTTATATCCACAGCGAGAGAAATGGAATATATATAATCGACCTTCGGCAAACTTTGACATTGATCGAGGATGCCTACAAGTTCGTCAGAGATCTCTCCGCAAAAGGTGGAGTGGTTATGTTTGTTGGGACAAAAAAGCAGGCACAAGATGCTATTGCGAGTTATTCAAGTGGTGTTGGGATGCCGTATGTAAATCATCGGTGGCTTGGTGGAATGCTTACCAACTTCAATACGATCGTCTCTCGTATCAAGAAAATGAAAGAGTACGAGTCTATGAGAGCAAACGGCGACTTTGAGGCTATGCCCAAGAAGGAAGCTCTGTTGCTTTCCAGAGAACTTGTCAAACTCGAGTCAAACCTAGGTGGCATTGCAAATATGACACGACTTCCTGATGCCTTATTCATCATCGATACCAAGAAAGAGCACCTTGCGGTTACCGAGGCAAATCGTCTTGGAATTCCGGTGGTGGCTGTCGTCGATACAAACTGTGATCCAGATCTGATCCAATATGTCATTCCAGGTAATGACGATGCTATTAGAGCGGGAGAGTTGATGTGTGAAGTGATTACTACCGCAATTGCTGATGGTCGAAGGATGCAGGCCGAGAAGTTCAAGCCCAAAGAGCCCAAAGAGTTCGTCGAAGATCCTGAGGTAGTGGCTAAAAGGGAGCAAGAGCAAAAAGAGGCAAGACGCCAAGCTGCGCTGGAGGCAGAGGCTCGGGAGCGAAGATTGGCGGAACAAGCGTAAAGGTGCGCACCATAAAGTGTGTGCAGAGTTTACTAAGTAGATTAATTTTGGGATGGCAATATCCCAAATGGGTATTTGTAAGGAGATATACCGGTGGCAATTTCAGCTGCAGATGTACAGAGCTTGCGTAAACGGACAGGAGCCGGAATGCTTGACGCAAAAAAGGCTCTAGAAGAGGCCGGAGGAGATGCAGAAAAGGCCGCCCAAATTCTTAGAGAAAAAGGACTTGCTGGAGCTGTTAAACGAGCGGATAGAGAGAACTCCCAAGGCGCATGTTACGTAAGTGTGGGATCCAACTCTGGTTCCATCGTGGAGCTTCGTTGTGAGACTGATTTCGTCGCTAAGTCTGAGAGTTTTGTTGCATTGGTTGAAGAGATCGCCAAGGCGGTAGCCGAGAAGGGTCCTGAAGCAGTAGACGCTTTCACCTCTAGTGTGGATGAACTGAAGATTACTCTCAAGGAAAACATAGAGCTTGGACGGGTAAGTTATATGAGAGCTGACGATGGAGAGATAATCGACGGTTATATGCACCTTCAAAGCGGGAGAGGAACTGTCGGTGTCCTTATGAAGGTCAAAGATGGTACAAGGGAACTTGCCCACGATCTTGCGCTGCACGTAGCGTTCGCTCGACCAAGCTATCTGAGCCGTAAAGATGTCCCAGAAGACGTTGTTGAAAACGAACGCCAAACCTTGCTCACAATCACGAGAAATGAGGGTAAGCCAGAGGCGGCTTTGGACAAGATCGTGTCTGGCAGATTGGATGGGTTCTTTAAGAATCTGTGCTTGAACGAACAGGCTTTTGTAAAAGATGAAAAGCTGAAGATTCAAGATGTGCTTGGAAAAGCAAAGATTGTGGAGTTCGCGCTCGTAGTCGTGGGCGCTTAGTCCGTATGGTGAGTACCTCAGATTCCAGAACTACCTCCAGATGGAGTCGAGTGGTTCTAAAACTATCCGGAGAGGCACTAGGCAATGACAATATCGATGACCCAGTGGATGCTAAAACGTTAGACCGGATAGCGTCGGAGATAGCCCAAGTGAAGGAGCTGGCTGGAGTCGAGCTTGCCGTCGTTGTTGGTGGAGGAAACATTTGGAGAGGTACAAATGGAACCGCTATTGGGATCGATCGCGTTACCTCCGATCATATGGGTATGTTAGCTACGACCATTAACGCGCTTGCACTTCAAAATGCAATTGAACGTTATGGTCAGCCGACTCGAGTTCAGTCTGCTATACAGATGGCTGAGTTGGCCGAACCGTACATTAGACGCAAAGCAATTCGACACCTAGAAAAAGGTCGAGTTGTTATCTTTGCTGCGGGCACGGGTAGTCCCTACTTTACAACCGATACGGCAGCTTCGTTAAGGGCAGCAGAGATTGGCGCACAAGCAATGTTAAAGGGAACTCACTCAGGTGTAGACGGAATCTACAGCGCGGATCCAAAACTTGACCCTGGGGCGAAAAAGTACGATACTTTGGAGTACATGGAGGTCATTACGGAGAGTCTCGCTGCTATGGATATGACGGCAGTGACATTTTGTAAAGATAACAACTTGGAGATCTTGGTGTTCGACGTCTCGATTTCAGGTAACATAATTCGAGCTTGTCAAGCGAAAAATATCGGAACTTTGGTGAGGTAATGGCAGAATTTGACTCTATTGACTCTCTTATAGTGGCAGTGAAAGAAAAGATGGCTAAGGCTGTGAGTCACGCGGAAGGGGAGTTTGCAACGGTACGCACGGGTAGGGCAACCTCGGTTCTTGTCGAGAAACTGCCTGTGGAGTACTACGGTAGCGAAGTTCCTCTTCAGCAGATGGCTAACTTTTCTGTTCCAGATGCGCGAACATTAGTGATTACCCCATATGACAAAACTGCCCTCAAAGAGATTGAAAAGGCGATTCAATCATCAGATCTTGGTATCAATCCAAACAATGACGGTTCAATCATACGATTGAGTTTTCCGCCGCTCACAGAGGAGAGACGGAAAGAATTAGTCAGGGTTGTGAGACAAAAGGCGGAAGACGGTAAAGTTGCGATCCGAGGTGTTAGACGTTCGGCTCGCCACGACTTGGAGGCTATGGAGAAGGTAGGTCTCATAACCTCGGATGACGTCGAAGGCACTGAAAAAGAACTGGATAAGTTGACTCAAAGCTACGTACAAGAGCTGGATCGAGCTTTAGCTCATAAGGAAAAAGAACTGCTAGAAGTTTAAGTCCGAGGGGAAGTTATGGCAGACCAGGATGTAGGTCATGGAGATGAAGAGATCGTAGACAGACGTCGAAAGATCGATAGCCTGGTGTCAAGAATTCTTCCTCCAGAAGACGACGAGATTGTACTTCCTCACTGGAGTGATCCTCCAACGGGAGAGATCCCCAAAGTAGTTCTTGAGATGTCTGGCGACAAGCCCTTGTGGCTCGATCCATCTACGTCCTCTGAAGACCTCTTTGGCCGTGGTGACGTCTATGAAGATGAGGAAGGGGAAGAACCGCTTATCTTTGGATCGGGCAAGGAGCGCTACCATGAGCGACAACCCAACCCCTTGGAAAATGATCTTAATCTGAGTGGCTCGCGCGGTTCAAAAGAGTACAACGATGCCCGGAGCTTTAGTACAGGACCATCTGAAGGTTCTTTGGACGGTGGTGATAACGACCAAGGGCGTTATCGCAAGGTGCGAATCCCTCGGGGGTCGTTTCCCTCTTTATCTCCGTCTATACAAAAGGGAAAGAAAGGGTCTCGCTTCAGATCCAGCTCTATGGGAGAAGCTGAGGAGTCTATGGAACAGATGGATCCAACCCCAAGACGTAATAGACATAAAGAGTCCAATCCGAAGCCGAAATCCTCCGATGGAGGATCCGTTGCCGGAAGATCCAAGTCCAAGTCGATCGCTACCGGCATTGTGCTTGGCGCATTGGTGCTTGCAGCTTTGGCGGCAGGAGCAAAGATCGCAGACGCTTTAGTTACCATCGCTTTGGTGATAGCGGCATCTGAATACTACAACAGCGCCCAACGTGCAAAGATGAAACCGGCTAAGTTGGTGGGTCTTGTCACAGTGGTGCTCATGTCTGTGGGTGCATACGTTCAAGGTATGCAAGGCATCGTCTATGCCTTGCTGCTCGGAGTCATAGTTACCTTTTTATGGTATTTGGCAGGCCTGTTGAATACCTCTTCCTTGGAGGGTATCACTGTGACTTTGATGCCACTTCTCTGGATAGGACTACTTGGATCATTTGGA
Organism: Actinomycetes bacterium; assembly: GCA_021790855.1. The sequence goes on along the minus strand of JAJYFP010000001.1, from coordinate 34,541 downwards.
TCTTTAATACTTAGACCGCAAAGTTTTCATGGGTACGGGGTTCGTCTCTTGTTGGCGTTACTGATCACTACTAGTTCCGCAGACATCTTTGCGTACTTTGGAGGTCTTGTGATGGGAAAGCGCAAGTTAGCGCCGTCCGTCAGCCCATCAAAGACCTATGAAGGTATGGTGGCTGGAGCTATAGCGGCAGTGATTTTGGGGGCTTTTGTTGCAGGTGCCATATTCCCTATGAACCTCGAAAAAGGAGCAGTACTTGGCTTGGTCGCGGGAGTCGTTACCCCTCTTGGGGATCTCTGTGAGTCCATGATCAAGAGATCTTTAAACGTGAAGGATACCTCAAATATTCTTCCTGGACATGGTGGGGTTTTAGATCGCATCGATGGGGTATTGTTTATGCTTCCCACGGCTTACTTTATGTTTCAGCTTTTCCATTTAGGTTAAATAAGATGCCTCAAAAAGCGAGATCGCTGACCATCTTTGGCTCCACGGGTTCTATTGGAACCCAGACCCTCCAAGTTTTTGCAGACTCGAAAACTTGTCATAGTTCCTCAGAGATCGAACTCTATGGGATCGTCGCGAACAGATCCATATATACCTTGGTGGAACAGGTAAGACAGTACAGACCAAGCGTTGTGGGAGTGGCAGATGCTGCTCTTTACAGAGATCTGAAAGTTCTACTGGGGAACTACCGCGTTGAGATTGTCGCTGGAGAAGAGATCTATGATTTAGCCAGGCAAAGTGACCTTGTGATGAACGCTGTTACAGGTTTTTCTGGAGTTCCTGTCACAGAGGCCGCATTGACGTCGGGTGGTTTGTTGGCTAACGCCAACAAGGAGTCGATTGTCGCTGCTGGCGATCTCATAGAGCCATGGCGCCAAAAAGGTGGAGGTGAACTCATTCCTGTTGACTCTGAACACTCAGCGATCTTTCAGGTCCTCGGTTCCTCTGAGCTGGCAAGACAATCTGTGAGGCAGCTAGTGATTACAGCATCGGGAGGACCATTTCGGACACTGCCCCAAGAAGAACTAGAAACTGTTACCGTCAAAGAAGCTCTTGAGCATCCAACATGGCAAATGGGTCCAAAAAACACCATTGACTCTTCGACGCTCGCCAACAAAGGATTGGAAGTGATTGAGGCGCATTACCTGTTTGACATGCCTTATGACCAAATCGAGGTGGTCGTTCATCCGCAGTCGGTAGTCCACTCGATGGTTGAATATAGCGATGGGACGGTACTAGCGCAACTCTCGATGCCAGATATGAAACTTCCAATCTCGCTAGCCCTTAACTATCCGCAACGCTCTCTCACTCCCTATGGAGCGATGGATTGGAAGGAGAACTTGACGCTGGAGTTCATCCCACCAGATCATGCCCGATTTCCTGCGCTCAAGATAGCTTATGGCGCAGGCAAACTTGGGAGTGGAGGAACCTGCTGGTTCAACGCCTCCAACGAGGTGGCAGTGGAAGCGTTGATCTCTGGTGAGATTGCTTGGAAGGATATAGCAAAACTCTTAGAGTTGTCTATGGATCGCTATGAGAACTGCAATATCTCAACTGTCGGAGATGTTATATCTGTAGATAGACGAGCGAGAGAAGTCGCGCGTGGAGTTGTTGAGGAGATCTCTTGAACCAAGACTTATCTGAGCCAACGGAGTCACCGCAAGGTCAGGTGGAGACCTCCGAAGGTCCGAGTTTGTCTGAGGCGCGTAACTTGGGAGGTCGTCGCCTTGTGGAGCTTTTGATCGCGTTAAGCGTGGTCATATATCTCGGCTTTGAGACCCATTCCTTGGCTACCCTAGGTGTTGTGGCTGCCATCGTGGTCATGATCATGATCCACGAACTTGGTCATTTTGTTACGGCAAAGCTCTCCGGAATGAAAGTGACCGAGTACTTCTTGGGATTTGGCCCCAAGATATGGTCTTTTAGACGCGGTGAGACAGAGTATGGTGTGAAGATTCTACCTCTTGGCGGATATGTAAAGGTGATTGGGATGTCATCCGCCGATGAAGTACCAGTGCAAGACGAACCTCGGACCTATAGACAGGCTAGTTTTCCGAGACGCTTAGCTGTTGCAGTGGCAGGATCGTTCATGCACTTTGTCATGGCCTTTGCTCTATTGCTTACAATTTTGTCGATGTATGGTATCTCCAACCCTAAGGTCGTCGAAATTGGAGCAGTTGCCAACTTCTCTAATCGAACCTCGCCTGCGATTTTGGCTCATCTAAAAGTTGGAGAAGTCGTGATCTCTGCAGGAGGAAAGAGGATCACTTCATCCAATGAGCTAGCCGCTATTTTAGGTTCAAGCGTTAACAAACCCGTTAAGTTGGTGGTTCAAGACGGTTCCCGGTTGCTTACCACTACCGTCACACCGGTGGATGGCAGAACGGTCAAAGTTGATGGAAAGAGCTATCTACCCAAGGGTTCAAAGGCAAGGGGAGTAATCGGGATAGGGATTGTGCCAGGTGTCTCGCACTATGGAGTACTTGGTTCAATTGCGGCGGCTGGCTCGGATATGTGGAGTTTTTCCGCTCAGACGGTGGGTTCGTTGATAGCCCATTTTTCCCCTCATGGAATCTCTCAATACTTCGGTCAGTTGGTGCATCCTTCCACCAACCCGGCATCTAAGGGCGCACAGGCGCGTTTTGCTTCGCCGGTTGGAATAGTGAGACTTGCCTCACAAGCAGTGCAGTCCGGGTTCCAAGCGGTATTAGCGCTGCTATTTTCGATAAACATTTTTGTCGGAATATTCAATATGATTCCACTTCTGCCTCTTGATGGTGGACATGTCGTCATCGCTGTATATGAGAGGTTAAGATCTAAAAAGGGCCGACCTTATCATGCGGATATCTTGAAACTGATGCCCGTGACCTACGCAGTGATATTCGTTCTGATCCTGGTGAGCGTGACGGCTTTGTACCTGGACATTACCCATCCCGTTGGTAATCCATTTATTCGCTAGGCTTATAAGTGATGCTGTCTGAATATGGCATAGTTTACAAAAAGCAAGTTTAGGAGGCTGATATACGTGTCGAGAGCGTCTGTTCAAGTGGCACAGAGGAGAAAGACCCGCCAAGTTATGGTGGGAAAAGTTCCGGTGGGCGGAGGAGCCCCAGTCTCTGTTCAGTCTATGACGACTACAAAGACGGCAGACGTTGAAGGTACCTTGGCTCAAATATACTCTTTGGCTTCTGCTGGAGTAGATATTGTTCGCTGCACGTGTAATCAGCTTGAAGCAGCGGAAGGACTTGCTCAGATTGTTCCACGGTCGCCCGTACCAATAGTGGCGGATATTCACTTCCATTACAAGATGGCTTTAGCTGCTCTTGAGGCTGGTGTGGCTGCCCTGAGGCTCAATCCAGGGAATCTTCGAAAACCCAATGAGATCAAGTTGGTGGCTCAAGAGGCAAAAGATCGTTCAGTGCCAATTCGAATAGGAGTAAATGCAGGTTCGCTTCATCCGGAGCTTTACGAAAAATACCAAGGTGCTACTCCAGAGGCACTCGTGGAGTCCGCAATGAGAGAGTTGGAGCTCTTTGGAGAAGTAGGATTTGATCAAGTTGCTATCTCGGTCAAAGCGTCAAATGTACCTTTGATGATAGAAGCCTATCGAATGTTGTCAGAGGTAACAGATCACCCTCTTCATCTAGGGGTTACTGAAGCTGGACCGCCTCCGGCTGGTCTTATTAAGTCCACGGCAGGAATAGCAACGTTGTTGTGTGAAGGTATCGGAGATACTATTCGGTACTCTTTGACAGCCGATCCCGTAGAGGAGGTCAAAGCGGGTAGGCAGTTGCTTGAGGCACTTGGGCTTAGAGAGCGTAGAGGACTTGATCTTATTGCATGTCCGTCATGCGGTCGAACAGAGATCGATGTAATTAGAGTTGCAAGTGAAGCCCAGGTGGCACTTGAGAAGCTTAATTTACCTATACAGGTAGCGGTAATGGGATGCGTTGTAAACGGTCCGGGAGAGGCTCGAGAGGCTGATCTGGGCATAGCGGCAGGGCGTAAAAAGGGACACTTGTTTATCAAGGGGAAGATCGTTGATGTGGTTCCCGAGTCTGAGATGGTTGCTGCCTTGGTCAGAGAGGCTCAAAAGATTGCCGAAGAAGGAGTTGAGGCCCGTCTTTTGGCGGCAAATCCTGAAGCAGCCCTTCAAGCTGAAAAAGATAGGGCGGAGCTTCTTTCCGACAAGGGCGAAGACGCTAACAACTCAGCCGTTACGATCGAGCGTATTCGACGGAAAACTAGCTAAGTTCTCAAGATTAGGAGAGTCGATACTTCAACTCAGGGAAGTAGCTTGTAACATTTCCCTATGCAGATGAGTCAGTTGGTATTTAAGTCGCTCCGTGAGTCTCCTAGTGAAGCTGAGGCAAAGTCTCATCAACTTCTTCTACGAGCCGCATACATTCGGCGTTTGGCCTCAGGGGTGTATTCTTATCTGCCTTTGGGACTGAAAGTTCTTTCAAAAGTATCACAGATCATAAGGGAAGAGTTCGATCGTGTGGGAGCTCAGGAGGTGTTACTCCCGGCACTTCATCCATTGGAGATCTGGGAGAGCACTGGTAGAGCAGAAAAGATGTCTGACGTGCTGATACACGTTGAGACCAAAGGAGGCTCTTTCGTGCTCGGTCCAACGCACGAAGAGGCAGTCATTGAGGCGGTTCACCAAGATCTAAGTTCTTATAGAGATCTTCCTGCGATCGTCTATCAGATCCAAACTAAATTCAGAGACGAACCGAGATCTCGGTATGGGCTGATGAGAACCAGAGAGTTCATAATGGCGGACGGATACTCCTTTGATGCGGATCAAGAAGGAATGAGATCCTCCTATCGAAAGATTTATGAGGCTTATAATAATGCATTTGGCCGTATAGGAATTCCCTTTGAGGCGGTCGAGGCAGACTCGGGAGCTATAGGCGGCGATGTTAATCATGAGTTTATGTCTCCAGCAGACATCGGCGAAGATCACTACGCTAAATGTCCACAGTGTGACTATCGAGCTAATATTGAGGCGGCGAGAAGACGGGTAGCGATTCCGGCAATACTGAAGAACCTTGACGAACTGCCTGAGATGTCTTTTCATTATACGCCGGATGCGCCTGGTGTGGATATTGCGGTTGAGGCAATAACCAAGCTTGGAGTACCTCTAACTGCAGCAGAGATGCTTAAATGTCTTGTTGCGAAAGATGCGGCTGGCAACTTGTTCATGCTGCTTGTCCCTGGCGATCGGGAGATAAGAGTACCATCTGGCCTAACTTTATTGCTTGACGATGAGTTTGAACAGTTTCCATTCTTGTACAAAGGCTTTATCGGACCGATGAGCGCTCAAACCAATGGCATGAGTGTCATAGCTGACTACTCTGTTGCAGCGAAAATGATATTTGCGACCGGTGGTAACAAGGCTGGTTATCACGTTAGTGGTGCCGTGCTTGGGCGAGACTTTGACGTAGATGAGTTTCAATCTCTGGTTGTGGTTCGAGAAGGTGATCCTTGCCCTAACTGTGGCGAACCTCTTGAGCTGGTTAGATCGGTGGAGATTGGTCATACTTTCCAACTTGGACTTGCTTACTCAAGTCTCCTGCCCCAAGCGAGTTTTACAGGATCAGATGGCGAACAGTATCCCTACTTTATGGGTTGTTACGGCATCGGTGTTACTCGATTAATTGCAGTTATCGCAGAACACTTCTCAGATGAAAAGGGACTTTGCTGGCCCGTCTCTGTGGCACCGTATGAAGTGGTAGTGGTTCCCCTTGGAGCTTCGAGATCTGCTGAGGTGCAAGATACCGCACAGAGTATTTATAATGAACTATTGGGCCTTGGGGTGGAAACACTCATAGATGACCGTAAACTCTCACCAGGGGTGTCATTGGCCGACGTCGATCTTATGGGTATACCGCTTGAGGTCATTGTAGGATCCAAGTCTCTAGCAGAGGGATGTGTAGAGGTCAAGCTCCGTAGCGACGGAACGGTGCTAAAGGTTGGACTTGTCGATGCTGTCTCTTTAGTCACGGAGAGACTAAGGAAACTCAAATGACAGATTCTTGGGACAGTTCCCGCTAAAGTACTTTTAGCTAGGTTGCAGTAATTGTGTGGAAAGCGTGGGCTCGAAGCCCGCGTTTTTCTTTATTTGCGGCTTGTGGAGTAGGTTCGATCGGTTGAGAAAGGAGGCGTTGTGTCTGATGCACACCTGAAGCGGAAGTCTAAAGGGTCCAATGCCTCCGAACGTTTGGACTCTCTTCAAAGTACTCTTGATGCGGCCTTGAAAGAGATTGACCTTCAAGTTCTCGAACTCGAAGCCACGAAGTCCTCCCTTCGCGTCAGTGTTGAAGGCGTCGACAGTCAGAGCTTGAACAAGGTCGAAGAAGCTACAAAACTCATATCTGCTGTAGTCGATCAGATGAATCTTGAGTCGATTTTCCGTGGCGCCTTTGAGTTAGAGGTCTCTTCTCCAGGCCTAGAACGACCGTTGAAGACGCTTGATCATTTTCGAATTTTCAAAGACGCACTTGTGGATTTGAAGTGGCGAGATGGAGACAAAGGTCTGAAACGAAGTCGTGTCAGAGTGAAAGATGTGGAAAATGAGGCAGTCATATTTGAGGACGAGACTTCATCACAGAGATTCCAAGTAACGCTGGGCGATATTATCAAGGCTAAAACAGTGTTTGTGTGGGGGTCCGAAGACTCGAAGTCAAAAAGTGCAAAAGCTAAGAGTGAGGACGTGATCGAGGAGGGTGAAGAAGATGGCAAAGAGTAATCAAGACTTTATGGAGGCTTTAGCGCTTGTAGCGCGAGAAAAGGGCCTAGCGGTCGATACGTTGCTCGAGTCTTTGGCTAACGCCCTGGTCGCAGCTTATAAACGTATGCCAGGAGCGGCTGAAGAGGCTTTTGTAATGATAGACCCAGACTCGGGAGAGATAAGGGTATTCGGGCAAGAGCTGGATGACGAAGGTAACGTTGTAAGAGAGTGGGAGGATACCCCAGAGGATTTTGGTAGAATTGCCGCCCAAACGGCCAAGCAGGTCATGTTCCAAAAAATCCGAGATGCAGAGAGAGATTTAAAGTACGATGAGTATGCGGGTCGTGAAGGCGATGTCATCACCGGAATAGTACAACAAAGTGACTCTAGGTATACCTTGTTGGACCTAGGTAAAGTGGAAGCGCTTCTTCCCCAGATGGAGCAACCGCCTAACGAGCGCTATGAACATGGCTCGAGAGTGAAGGCTTATATAGTTGAGGTTCGAAAGACGGTCAAGGGTCCCCAGATCGTAGTGAGTAGAACTCACCCGGGGCTGGTAAAGAGACTTTTTGAGCTTGAGGTACCTGAAATAGCTTCTGGAGTTGTGGAGATAAAAGCCATAGCCAGAGAGCCAGGACATAGAACCAAGATGGCTGTGTGGTCCAACGACCCTAACGTTGATCCCGTTGGCTCTTGTGTTGGTGCTCGAGGAACAAGGGTACGAATGGTTACGAACGAACTACGTGGCGAGAGAGTGGATATAGTAGCGTTCTCAGAGTATCTTTCAGAGTACGTTGAGCGCTCTATACAGCCTGCCCATGTACTTGATGTTCAAGTCGACGAAGAGTCAGGGTCAGCCCGAGTCGTCGTACCTGACTCTGAGTTGTCTTTAGCAATTGGACGAGAAGGTCAAAATGCTCGGTTAGCTGCCAGACTAACAGGACTCAAGATAGATATTCACTCTGAGTCAGAGAACTATCAAGATATCGAGGTGGAGGAGTAGGATCGCAGGTTTTCTTTTGGATCCTTTGGACATATGGAAGTTTATAGAAGCTGTGTGGGGTGTAGAACAAAAAGGGAGCGCTCCCAACTCATTCGCTTCCGTTATCCTGACGCTGACAAGGGGCGAGGTGCGTGGGTCTGTAAGGGCTCCAAAGAATGCTTTTTGAAAGCGATCAGTCGCAAAGGTTTTGAGAGAACTCTGAAAGTTGCGGTACCTAGGGAGGTACTAGCTAATTGGAGCTCTCATTTTGAAGACACTGAAGAGGTCACTTCGGCTTCAAGCTTGTATTAAAGGTCTAGGCTATAAGGGCCAGTCTTATGTAACAAATAACTCGCTTTGTTCATTTTGTATTCGGAGGTCAGGGTCGCCAGTTGGTAAAGAAAGTACGAGTTTATGAGCTAGCTCGAGAGTTAGGAATAGAGAATAAAGAGGCTTTGGATCTTTGCATTGCACTTGGAATTGGTGTGCGTAGCCACTCCTCAAGTGTCGAGGATCCACAAGCCGATCGCGTAAGAAGACGCGCTGAACGTGACGGAGTAGGTATATATGCATCCGCCAAGAACTCTCATGTAGCGTCTGCTCAAAGTAACGTTGCTGAAAAGCCTTCACAAGAAGTTGAAACCTCGCCTGTACAACCAAAAAGTGAGAAGGCCCCTAAAAAAGTGACGGAACCTCAACAGGTGGTAGAAGAAGTTGCAGGTCCCGCAGAAGAGTCTTTTCCCGACGCCAAGCCTGCCGTGGAAAAGGCCATTGAACCTGCATCCCAACGTCCCAAGTTGGGTGATCTTGTAGCTCAGGAGTCAGCTCGAATCTCTGCAGAGGAGCGCATGGAGGTTAGGACAAAAGAGGGAGTTCCTACAGGCAAGGCTTTTCAAGGCGGCCAGACAAAAAGACAGTCTCTTCAAAGATCTTCCGATGTGACTGGCGGACAACGACAAGGCAATACCCCGACCTCCGCTACAGGTAGGCCTATTCCGCCCCCACCTGGACCTCCAAGGTCCGCTACAGGTAGGCCTATTCCGCCTCCACCTCGACCGCAGCCTGGTAATGAAAAGGTGAGCGCTCGTGCGGAAACTCCACCAGAGGGTGACAGAGGTAGGAGACCATCAGGAGGCTCTGGTCAACGAGAGTATCAAGCCGCTCCAAACAGAGATCGTCAAGGATCGGGTTATCAAGGAAGAAGTCAGGGACAAGGTACCCAAGGTGGCTACCAAGGCCGAGGACAAGGTGCCCAAGGTGGCGCTCCAAACAGAGATCGTCAAGGATCGGGTTATCAAGGAAGAAGTCAGGGACAAGGTACCCAAGGTGGCTACCAAGGCCGAGGACAAGGTGCCCAAGGTGGCACAAGACCACCATTTTCAGGAACTTCGGGACCATCGTCTTCTTCCAGCCCAAGAGGAGGGGATCGACCTAGCTTCTCTGGTCCTCCTCGAGGTGGATCTTCAGGCCTGGATAGGCCTTTTGGTACCCGACCAAGCGGTGCTCCGGGTTCAAGAGGTCCCGGTGGCGGAGGAGGTTCCGGACCACTTCCTCCAGCCGGTGGTAGAGGAAACTCAAGGGGTGCGCGTCCTAAGTCAAAGCCTTCGAAGAGAAGATCCAAAAAGACATTTGAAGAGTTGGAGCCAACTCAAGTTACGACCTATATGCCGTCATCTGCACCGGTGCCAGAGGGTGAAATAATTGTCGAAAGGGGATCCACTGCACAAGAGGCGGCTCCCAAGTTCAATAGGAGTCCTGGTGATATCGTAAGATTCCTGCTTCTTCAGGGTGAACTTATAACAGCGACACAATCGTTGTCGGACGACATGATCGAGCTTTTTGCTGCTGAGATCGGTGCTCGTGTCAAGCTGGTCGATCCCGGTCAAGAACAAGAGGCAGTGCTTTCTGCGAAGTACTTTGACGAGGATGAGACCGTTGATCCATCGCAGTTGGCGGAGAGGCCACCTGTGGTCACAGTCATGGGTCACGTTGATCATGGCAAGACGAAGCTACTTGATAGGATCCGGGAAGCTAACGTGGTTGCGCAAGAAGCGGGAGGAATCACTCAGCATATAGGTGCTTACCAGGTATCGTTAAATGGCAGAGCGATTACTTTTATCGACACACCGGGTCACGAGGCATTTACTCAGATGCGTGCCCGTGGCGCCAAGGTCACTGATATCGTAGTGTTGGTGGTAGCTGCTGATGACGGCGTGATGCCCCAAACAGTCGAAGCCATAAACCATGCGAAAGCTGCTGAGGTACCTATTATTGTTGCCATCAACAAGATCGACAGGGAAGATGCAGATCCAAATAGGGTGATGCAACAGCTATCAGAGTACTCTTTGGTACCGGAGTCCTGGGGAGGCGACACGATAACGGTCGAGATCTCGGCGCTTCAGAACTTAGGTATCGACGATTTGCTAGAACAAATCTTGGTGCTTGCTGAAGTCCTAGAGTTGAAGGCGAATCCATCTGGACGCGCCACCGGAGTCGTGTTAGAGGCCAATCTGGATGTGGGGCGTGGTCCGGTCGCTACGGTACTCATCCAAGGCGGTACTTTACACATCGGCGATCCGATGGTTGCAGGGATTGCCTGGGGAAGAGTAAAAGCTATCGTCAATGATAAGGGTAAAGCTATAAAGATAGCTTCATTAGCTATGCCAGTTCAAGTCCTCGGTTTTTCGGAAGTACCAAGTGCTGGTGACGAATTTAAAGTTACTGCTGAACTTGCGACAGCAAAAACAATCGCTGAATCCAGGGAACAACGTATACGTATGGCTGGCTACGCCTCTAGGGCGGCAGCTACTACAGGTGCCAAACTTGAGGATCTCTTCGAACAGATCCAAAAAGGTGAAACTGCTACGTTGAACATCATCTTGAAGGCTGATGTTCAAGGGAGCCTTGAAGCGCTTGCTGAGAGTCTGAGGAAACTTGAACGACCTGAAGTGAAGGTAAGTATTATCCATAAGGCTGTGGGTGGAATCACAGAAAATGACGTGGGCTTGGCGGCTGCATCCAATGCGACCATAATTGGATTCAATGTGCGTCCAGACCGACGTGCCAGGGAACTTGCCGAGATTCAAGACGTGGAGATTAGGTCTTACGAGATCATCTACAAAGTCATCGAAGACATCGAATCTGCAGTTGTAGGTATGTTGGCGCCAGAGTACGAAGAGGTAGTTACAGGTGACGCAGAGGTGAGGGAGGTCTTTAGAGTTCCAAAAGTGGGCGCAGTTGCAGGGTGCTATGTTCTCTCGGGAACCATCACGAGAGGATCGAAAGTTCGCTTCCTGCGTGACGGCGTTATCTTGTGGAAAGGTTCCATCTCCTCTCTTAGACGTTTCAAAGACGATGTGCGAGAGGTGCAAGCCGGTTTTGAGTGTGGTATTGGACTCTCTGACTTCCAGGACCTTCACTCTGGTGACATCATTGAGACGTTCGAGGACCGTGAGATTCCACGGGTCTAATAGGCATTTGGTATAGACGATGAACGCTCAAAGTGGGTCGAAACGTAGAAACTATGACAGAGTAGCCAGGCTGAATCGCGTTCTCAAAGAGGTCATTGCCGAGGAGATCGAGCGGGAATCGGAGTTTGATGACCGCCTAGTGCTCTTGACGGTAACTGACGTTGTGGTGGATCCAGATCTCAAGCGAGCGCGAGTGTTTCTTGCCAGCTTGACTGAGGAGACGGAGATTGCTTTAGCTGAAATCCGGGTGGCTATACAGCGTCGCGTTGGTAGGGAGATGAGATTAAAGCGTACTCCACTTCTGAGTTTTGAGGTGGACCCATCTCTTGAAGCAGGTGAACGTATTGAGGCGATCTTGCGGCGAGTGTCACAACCTAAAGACCATGATGAAGAGGGTGAATGACCCAGGGGATCTTCGCTGTTGACAAAGAGAGTGGTCTGAGTTCACAAGCGGTATTGAATCGATGTAAGAAACAGCTTAAAGAAAAGAAAATAGGCCATGGTGGTACATTGGATCCGATGGCCAGTGGTGTCTTGGTAGTTGCCACAGGGGGATGTACAAGACTGCTCAGCTACGTCATGGGGGCTAAAAAGCGATATCTTGCGACGTTTCGCCTCGGTATTACAACAGATACCTATGACATAACGGGGAAGGTAATCTCTGAAACTGACGCTGGTGACGTCGAACTCTGTGACTTGGTCGTTGCCTCTGGAGCTCTTCGAGGTGAGATTTTACAAGTACCTCCTCGATACTCCGCCATCCATGTCCAAGGCAAGCGAGCATATGACCTGGCAAGGAAGGGAGAGATCTTTGAGATCCCACCGCGCCGAGCCCAAGTCTTTGAACTTAAGATGGATAGGGCACCTGATGGCCTATTCACTATGTACTGTGAGGTTTCAAGTGGAACTTATGTGCGCTCATTGATCCACGATTTAGGGCAAATCTTAGGCGTGGGCGCTACGATGACCGACTTGACACGCCTCAGCGTGGGAGATATAGACATTGAAAAGGCTTCCAAAGTGGAGGATTTGTCTGCTGCCTCTGCATTGGATCCCTCTACAGTTTTCCCGTCTGACTTGCATCTCCTTGTGAATGAAGAGAGTACTTTGGTGGCAATCTCGAATGGACGATCCATCGCTGCTGACCGAATCGTTCCGGGGGATTACCGAGAATATGACAAGGTATTCTTGTATGAGTCAGGGATTATGTCATTCGATAGCCTCTTTGCCGTGGTGAGAGTTAGAGATGGCTTGATTGTGCCTATGGCTGTTTTGCAACGAAAAGTTGCATCTCATGTAACCGAAAGTTAGTCCGAGAGGTATCCAGGAGAACTAAGTGGACGTACTTTATGATAAACAAGGTCCAATCAGAGACGTAGAGTCGACGGTCATGACTATTGGGACCTACGACGGAATCCACCATGGACACAGAAAGGTAATTTCACAAGTCGTAAGTCGTGCCAAGGAGCACTCCCACGCTTCGGTTGTTGTGAGTTTTGACCGTCATCCTCTGGCGGTACTTCGACCAGAGATGGCGCCTTTGCGACTGACCAGTCTTGATCAGAAAATTGAACTAGTTGCTTCACTGGGCGTTGACTATCTATATCTACTTACATTTGATGAAGAACGAGTTTTCCAAAGCGCGGAAGACTTTGTCTATGAGGTAGTTATTGGTGGAGTAAAAGCCAAAGAGATACTTGTAGGAAGTAACTTCCGTTTTGGTCATAAGAGACAAGGCGATATCGAGTTTCTGGCCAAAGTTGGCTTTCGAGAGGGCTTCGAGGTTATCGGAGTAGGGCTGAGCATGGTGAGTGAAGTATTAGAAACTACACATCCCGATGCCAATCAACCCATATCATCGTCGCTAATTAGACGAATGATTACTTCAGCGGACCTAAAGGGAGCCTCAGCTTTACTTCATAGACATCATAGTCTCAGAGGGGTTGTTGTGGGAGGAGACCATAGGGGTTCGGGAGAACTTGGATATCCAACTGCTAATCTTGAGATTCCTAGCCAGTTGGCAGTGCCTCTTGATGGCGTATATGCAGGAACATTGAGAGTGCTTGGTTCGTCAAGTTCACACTTGGCGGCTATTTCGGTCGGCACACGCCCTACTTTTTATCCCTCTGGAGGTCCGAGACTTATAGAGAGTTTTGTTCTTGATTACGATGGCAATCTCTACGGCCAAGAGGTAGAGGTGGCCTTTGTGCAGTACTTGAGGCCGCAGATAGCCTATGAAAGTGCTGATGAACTTGTCGCTCAGATCAATAAGGATGTACAAGAAGTGAGGGAGAACATTGATCTCGGGTGATTTAAATTGCACCTAAAGGGACGAATATATTTCTAGGTAGTGGTTGCTATCTGATGTCGTCTAGCTAAGATGTTGTAGTTATTTAGAGAATGTAAGCGGATCACGCTTCCGAGTAGAGAAGGCGCCGAGGGTCGACGCAATGTCAGATAAATCAGAGATTATCGCAAACTATAGAAAACACGAGACAGATACCGGTTCGGCTGAGGTGCAGGTTGCAATTCTTAGCGATCGAATTAATCACTTGACCGAGCATCTTCGTTACCACAAGGGTGATCATCATACTCGACGTGGATTGATGATGCTCATTGGAAAGCGTCGTCGAATGCTTGACTACGTTAGATCCAAAGATGTCGAGCGATATCGAGAGCTGATCTCCAAACTTGGCATCAGAAGGTAGTAGATCTGTAGTTTCAAAGTGTTTAACCTCTGGGTCGTCCGATCCGGGGGTATTGCTATTTGTCCCGTGCTCTGGATGTTTCTACATCTGGGGTGGGACAAGATAAAGAGGAAAAATGAATAAAGTAATAACTGTCTCCCACACATTTTCATCTACGGATAAAACCATCTCATTTGAGACTGGCAAGCTGGCTATGCAGGCGAACGGCGCTGTTGTTGGCCGGTTGGGTGATACCATGGTGTTAGTAACGGCGACTGCCGCTAAAGGAGTGAGAGAGGGGATTGACTTCTTCCCCTTGACGGTCGACATTGAAGAGAGAATGTATGCCGCTGGGAAGATTCCAGGATCGTTTTTCAGAAGAGAAGGACGGGCCTCAGACCAGGCAATTCTTACTGCACGCCTTATTGATCGTCCTCTGAGGCCGTCTTTCCCAAAGGGATTTCGTAACGAAGTACATGTGGTGGGTACGATCTTGGGTGCGGATCTCGAGAATCCCCACGACGTGTTAGCGATCAACTGCGCATCGGCAGCTTTGATGGTATCTGGAGTGCCCTTTGAAGGTCCAGTAGGAGCTGTTAGGATGGCGTTCTCTTCCGATGGTAACTGGATCGCGCATCCTACGTATCAAGACGGAGACGATTCTTCTTTTGAACTGGTCGTAGCTGGAAAGATGACTTCAGATGGGAGTGACGTTGCCATCATCATGGTCGAGGCTGGTGGGACGGCGAGTTCGTGGGGGAATATCTCAAGAGGTGGAGTTCCCGTTACGGAAGAGAAGATCGCAGAAGGCCTAGAGGCTTCAAAGAGATGGATTAAAGAGTCTATAGACCTTCAGAAAAGTCTTGTAAAAGAGGTTGGAGAACTTCCTGACTTTGGTTGGGAACCTCAGATCGACTATAGCGACGAGATCTTAGAAGCAGTCAAAGAGTCAGCGTTAGAGGCGTTGAAAGTGGCAAACGTTATCTCTGGCAAGAGTGAACGACAGAGCGCTATTGATGAGATAGAAGCTTCGACCCTTCAATCCCTAACGGAAAGATTCCCCGAGGGAGTAGGGGAGATCAAAGCAGCGTTTCGTTCTCTGCTCAAGAAGGTCATTCGTGAGCGAATCATAGCTGAAGGCGTAAGAATTGACGGTCGAGATCTTACCACGGTTAGACCTTTGTACATCGAAGTTGGAACCGTACCGACGGCTCATGGTTCTGGACTTTTCCAAAGAGGTGAAACACAAGTTCTGAACATCTGTACCTTGGGTATGCCAAAGATGAATCAGATGATCGACACTATCGGAATCGATGAGACGAAGCGATACATGCATCACTACAACTTCCCACCATTTTCTACCGGTGAGACGGGAAGAATGATGGGCCCTAAGCGCCGGGAGATCGGTCACGGGCTTTTAGCGGAGAGGGCTTTACTACCAGTCATACCGTCCCAGGAAGAGTTTGCGTACACTTTGAGACTCGTATCAGAGGTGCTTTCTTCTAACGGTTCTACATCAATGGCCTCAGTCTGCGGCTCTACACTTTCACTTATGGACGCTGGTGTTCCCATTAAAGCTCCTGTAGCTGGAATTGCCATGGGCCTCATCGCTGATTCCGGGTCATATGTGACTCTCAC
This sequence comes from Actinomycetes bacterium, assembly GCA_021790855.1. The sequence continues at coordinate 19,028 of JAJYFP010000001.1, read as the reverse complement.
TGATATCTTGGGTGCTGAAGATGCTTTCGGAGATATGGACTTTAAGGTGGCTGGAACGGCGGAGTTTGTTACAGCTCTTCAGTTGGATACCAAGATCGATGGAATACCTGCTGAGGTATTAGGCAAGGCTCTTTTGCAAGCTAAAGAAGCAAGACTGTTCATCCTTGAAGAGATGACCAAGGTGATCTCTTCTCCCAGAGGTCAGGTAGCTTCACGAGCTCCAAAGATTATCTCGTTCGAGGTACCTTTGGACAAGATTGGTGAGATCATTGGACCCAAGGGAAAGACGATCAACACCTTGCAACAAGAAAGTGGAGCCGAGGTGTCCATTGAGGAGATGGATGGCTTTGGATTCGTTACCATTGGTTCAACCAGCATGGAAGCTGCGGAGAAAGTGAAGACGAAGATCTTGGAGATAGTTGATCCGCCCAAGGCTGAGGTGGGCGCGATCTACCTAGGCAGAGTGGTAAACATTACCAAGTTTGGTGCGTTTGTGAACATTCTTCCAGGTCGTGATGGACTTCTCCATATCTCTAAATTAGGGGGTGGCAAGCGTATCGACCGAGTGGAAGATGTTTTGTCACTAAATCAAGAGATTGACGTTCGTGTGGATGATATTGATCCCCAGGGTAAGCTGTCGCTTTCTTTGGCGGGACCGCAGACAGATAAGGTGGTTTCTTCCGCTGAACCAGAGACAAGATCTGACGACGGTGAATCTTTCTCAAGCCGAGACGATGTTTCAGAGGAGGAGAGATCCACCGACATCCCGGCAAAACCAAGGGTTTCGTTTGAGGAGAGCTTTGAAGCTGAGTTAGTGCAAGAGTATGGAGACCTCGGACCAGACGTTTCCCGCCATGCTGCTCCTCAAAGAGATAGATCGCCACGACGAAGTCCTCGTAGGAGCTAGTAAGACGGAAATATCTCTCCTGCAGGTTCAGGAAGAGCCGACGGTGACAACTATGTCCCGTAGTCGACTTGAACTAGCAGGAGCAGCCCGTTCTGTGAAGGAAGGCTCAAATAATGTCGTCGCTTTTAGGTCTCCCTGAGGTGGGTCCTTAGGAGACTCTGGTTCTTTACATACTTCTTCATGACACTACGTGAAGGCAGATCGCGGCCAAGAGTGTTTCCCCAGCAGATATGAAGATCTGTTCGGCAGGCTCCTTTATGTTCTGGGCAATGACGTGTGGGATCTCTTATCCAAAACGTTGCAATCGAGCAAGCAATGTAGAGTGCGAGCTACTCAATCGCCGGTCTGTCCGTCTATGTGTTCTCGAAGAAGATCCGCGTGACCGTTGTGACGTGCGTACTCTTCAATCATGTGCAGATAGATCCAGCGGATGTCGATTGTTCTTGCAGGGTCATGTCGACTTGGAACTTTCAGATCCAAAGACTTGTCTGCAACAGCCGCCTTTGCCGCTTGAATCTCGCTGAGGTACATATCGAGAGCACTTTTTGAATCTGCAGTTTCTAAGTCAAGAAAGTCAGCGCCAACCTGCTGTGGATCATAAGGAAACTCAAGATCTTGTTGGTCAGCGTGCATGCGAAACCACCAGCGTTCGACTTCCGTCATGTGCCTTAGAAGTCCTAGTAAGGACAAGGCAGAAGGCGCCACAGATCTCTCTTTGAGTTGGGCGTCTGTAAGTCCGGCGCACTTGAAAAGCAGCGTTTCACGATGGTAGTCCAACCACTCTTCCAGCGCTGGACGTTCCTGTGACACAAAGTGAGGCTCGTGTCGTTCTGACTGTGGGAAGACCCAAGGTTCATCGTCGTGCAAGTATGGCGGATTGGTGTTTACCATGGTGAGAGTCTATATCGTTGTCTCCATATAGGTGCAACTGTGAAGTCCACAGACAGCTGGCTTCTTAGGAACTTCAGCTTGCTCGATGCCATGTGTCTTCAACTGTAGGTTGTCAGAGATACGCACCTGTCGATCTTTGGTCTGTAGCAGGTTTTCTTTCCTGTCTGCGATGGCGACCTCATTTGTTTACTAGATTAGGTGTGTGAAAGTAGCAGTAGTTGGTGCGGGCGGTGCCATGGGATCGACAGTATGTCGTACTGTGGTTGAGCAAAACGATATGACATTAGTGGCGGCCGTTGACCCGAAAATGGCGGGAATAGACTTCTATCAGATGACAGGAGTCAAGGCGAGGGGAATAGAGGTTGTTGGAGATGTCAGCGTACTACCCATGCTAGGTGTTGACGTTGTCGTTGACTTTACCAACGCTGAGGCAGCTCGACGCAACTTAGCGTTTTTCGCGGAAAATAAGATTAGGTGTGTCGTGGGAACAACGGGATTCTCTTCCGATGATATTGTTGGTTTTCAAGAGGTTTTCCGCCAGAAAAAAGTAGGTGCTATAATTGCCTCTAACTTCTCAATCGGAGCTGTCCTGATGATGAAGTTTGCAGCACTCGCTGCCGGTTTTTTTGACTCTGCAGAGATTGTAGAGATGCACCATGAAAGAAAGCTGGATGCGCCCTCTGGCACCGCGATTGAAACTGCAAAGATGATTAGCGATGTTAGAAAACGTCTAGGTAAAGGTTTTCTTGAAGACCCAACGAAGAGAGAAACGATCCCAGGAGCACGAGGAGCCCATGGCGGCGAAAACATACACATCCATTCACTTCGAACTGTTGGTGCCGTTGCACATCAAGAGGTAATCTTTGGAACACTTGGCCAGTCTCTCAGTTTACGCCATGATTCTTATGAGAGGTCTTCTTTTATGCCAGGTGTGGTTTTGGCTCTGCGAGAAGTGTTTGCAATCGACTCGTTGAAGCTAGGCATCGATTGGATAATCCAGCGAGAGTTAAACGACGTTTTTGGGGGAGACTCAAGAAGAGGAGAGGACTAATGGAGAATTCGTTTGGTTCATTGATGACAGCAGTGGCTACTCCGTTTTATGATAACGGAGATGTTGATTACGGTTCTTTCGAAAACCTAGTCGCATGGTTGATCGAGCACGGATCCGATACTGTGGTTATTAGTGGTTCCACTGGTGAGTCTGCAACGTTATCGGATAAAGAAAAGATTGAACTAATTCGAGTAGCAAAGGGAGCTACCTCCAAAGGACATGTTATAGCGGGTGCTACGTCAAACTCTACTAAGCACTCTTTGGAGCTTCTCAAAGAGGCGGAGGTTGCAGGAGCGGACGGTATTTTGGCGGTGACCCCTTACTATAATCGACCATCCCAAGATGGACTTGTAGCTCACTTCTCCGCTATTTTGTCCGCTACGGGTCTCCCCGTGATTCTCTATGACATCCCTATAAGAACGGGTCGCAAAATCGAACACAGCACGATCGTCGAGCTTAAAGATCGTCACGGCAACCTCTATGGCGTGAAAGATGCCAGCCAGATTCCAGGACAGGCCGCAGCTCTTTTGAAGGAGTGTGGCGAGGACTTCTTTTTGTTTTCTGGTGATGACTCCTTGACTTTACCGCTCATGGCTATCGGCGGCGTAGGAGTCATCTCTGTAGCCTCTCATTGGGCATCACCAGTTTTTAGAACGATGATAGATAGCTTCAAAGATGGGGATATAAGACGTGCAGCCAAACTTAATCAGACACTGGTACCTTCTTACAACTTTCAAAGTCAAGAGTCAGCTCCTAATCCGACTCCTCTCAAGGCGGTTCTTGAGGTTATGGGATTTTGCAAAGGTGTTTGTCGATCTCCCATGTTGGACCCAAATGATGATCTAAAGAAAGAGGCGAGATCTTTGGTAGAAGTTCTTGCCGCCGAAGCTAGAGAGCTTGGAGTGAAAATGGATGAAAGTTGGGATCTTTAACTGTGCCAGATACCCCCGTTGAGGTTGGTTTTTTAGGTGGATTAGGCGAGATAGGGAGAAACTGCGCATTTGTCCGTCAAGACGATGCAATCCTGATCGTAGATTGCGGACTTATGTTCCCAAACGAGGATATGCCCGGTGTCGATCTGGTCCTTCCTGACTTCTCATATCTGTATGAGAACAAGGAGAAAGTGGTGGGATGTGTTCTCACTCATGGACACGAGGACCATACTGGCGGCCTTTCATACCTTCTCAGAGAACTGAGGCTAGACCTTTATGGTTCGGAGTTGACCATAAGTTTTGCAACAAATCGGATCGAAGAAGCTGGTCTTATGGGCAAATGTAGCACTCATGTGATTCAAGACGGAGAAACCGTAGAGATCGGTCCGTTCTCCGTTGAGTTCATTCCCGTAACTCACTCGGTTCCTTCCTCGTTTGCTCTCGCGATAACTACGGCACAAGGCGTAATCTTTCATACTGGAGACTTCAAGCTAGATCTGACGCCCTTTGATGAGCGTAGAACCGATATTGCTCGCATCGGAGCCATCGGTTCCTCAGGAGTAGCGTTGCTACTGTCTGACTCCACTAACGCCGAAGAAAGTGGGTATAGTGACTCTGAGACTTCTGTTCGGCCTGCACTTGAAAGTGTCTTCGATACTAACAAAGAAAAGCGCATCGTCGTGGCTTGTTTTGCCTCGCATATCCATCGAATAAGTCAAGTCATCGAGGTCGCACAACAAAGAGGACGACAGGTCTTTACCCTTGGTCGTTCCATGGCCAAGAACGTGAGCTTGGGCGTAAAACAGGGGATGATTGACGTAAAAGGTGGTCAAATCAGAGATATTGAAAACGTGTCAGAGTTCGAGGACTCGGAGATCTGTGTTTTGTCGACAGGGTCCCAAGGCGAACCATTTTCAGCGTTGTCTCTGATGGCCTCTGGGGAGTCTCGCTGGATGAAGGTTGGAGATAACGATGTCGTTGTTATAAGTGCGGATATTATCCCTGGCAATGAAAGCGCAGTTGGAAAGGTGATCGATCACCTCTACAGGAGGGGTGCTGTCGTCGTTCATCCTGGGGTGGCTCATGTGCATGCTTCAGGACACGCTAAGAGGTCCGAACTTCTAACCATGTTGAATCTAACGAAACCCAAGGCCTTTGTGCCTGTTCATGGGGAGTTCAGACATTTGGTCAACCATGCAAAGCTCGCTATCACCAGCGGTGTTGATCCAAATCGAGTCCTGCTTGCCGAAGATGGCGATGTGGTGGTGCTGGACGGGTCAGGAATCCACTACGGCAAGGAGGTGCCTTCGGGATATCTATACGTCGATGGCATCGTTGGAGGAGTCGCTCATGGAGTTTTGCGAGACCGCCGTATGCTTTCGGAAGAAGGGGTTGTTGTGGTTTCAGTCGCTATAGATCTAAACGCTCTGCAACTGGTCGCAGAACCCGAGATCGCAACCAGGGGATGGGTTGAAGAGGGAGATGCAGCCGTCTTGTTAGAACTTTCTAAGGACGCAGAGGCGGCAGTTGTACGGGCACTGGCCCAAGGGTGCACAGATGTTGATACGCTAAAAAAGACAATTCGAGGAGCAGTTGGTAAGAAGATCTCTACCTTGACCAAGCGAAAGCCGATGGTAATTCCAGTCGTCACTGAGATCTGACGGAAAAGTTGTAAGAAAGGAGTTCCGACCTTTGGCTAACTCACCAAGATTAAAAGCGTCCAGTGGCAAGCATAAAGCAGTGTCCGGATCGAGGAGGTCTTCCAGAACCAGCTCCTCTTCTAGATGGAAGGTGAACCTCTCCAAAGAGGCCTGGTCGATCGTCGCCTTGGTTGTATCCGTGCTCGCGGGAGTGGGAGCATACACGAGTGTTCTTGGACCCCTTGGCTCGTTTTTCCATGGATTCTTAGAGGTGTTTTTTGGACATGGGGGCTGGGTCGCCATAGTTGGTGTCGCGGTTGTCGCGTTTGGCATCTTGGCTAATTTGAAGTATGCCCGATCAAAGATGAGCATTGTTGATGTTGCCATCGTGCAGATAATGGTGGCGTCTATCTATGGAGTAGTTCATGAGATGAATCACAACGGCCATTTTTCCATGGTTGGAGTAGTTCATTATGGAGGCATAATCGGAGAGATATTTGGCTATATGTTTCTCCACGTCGCTGGAGAGGTTGGAGCTTACGTTCTTATAGGTTTACTACTTTTAATAGCAGTTGCTAATCTTGCAGGATTTCATCTCGAACGTATCTCTTCGTTGGTTTCCTCTAGGTTGCAAGAGCCTAAGGTGTCTACTCAAAAAGTCATAGCTCCTGGAGATGAACGTATAGAACGTGAGAGAGTCAAGATCCTTCAAAAGCAGAAGAACTCTAAGACGACTAAGAACTCACAAGAGGATCTCCCTGAGTTTCAAGATATACCGATCTTTGCTCCAGGTGGCGAAACGCGCGAAGTGGCTAACGGTTATGACCATCTATCAAGTCAAGGATCTGAGGCGAAAGGCCATGGAGTTTCTCAAAAAATAGTTGATCTTCCCAGGCTCGAAGCCAGAGAAGGGGTCGTGTCTCGTACTGGACAAGGTGTCAATGGCTCTTGGAGACTTCCTTCGAAAACCATACTGTCACGTGGATCCAAACAAAAGTTGAACAAGGCTGAATTGATAGAGAGAGGAAACGCTCTGCAGAGTTCTCTTGGGACCTTTGGTGTGGGAGTGAAGGTGGTGGGCATGACGGTCGGCCCTACGGTAACTCGGTACGAACTCGAACTTGCCGAAGGCGTCAAGGTGAATCGACTGCTGTCCCTTCATCGTGACATAGCCTATGCAATGGCAGCCACCGACGTGCGGATACTGGCGCCGATTCCAGGTAGATCTGCAGTTGGGGTAGAGGTGCCGAACAGGACTCGTGAGACAGTGACTCTAGGGGATGTAATGGCGTCGTCTGAGATGTCAAGGACAAGACACCCGCTCCAAGTTCCCGTCGGAAAGGATATCTCTGGCACGACAGTTGTCGCTAACTTAGCCGAGATGCCCCATGTTTTGATAGCAGGTTCGACAGGATCTGGAAAGTCGTCGGCGTTGAACTCGATACTTACCTCAATCTTGATGAGGAGTACCCCCGATGAAGTGCGGCTCATTCTCATCGACCCAAAGCGCGTTGAGCTAGGTCAGTATTCAAGACTGCCTCATCTTCTTACAAATGTGGTAGTTGACCCTAAAAAGGCTGCCAACGCTCTTGCATGGGCTGTGAAGGAGATGGAGAACCGATACGACCTGCTAGCGGCAGTTGGTGTTCGGGATATAACGGGTTATAACGCTCTTATCCGAGAAGCAAACTCTGAAGGTGTCGACAAAAAGACACTTTCTCAGGAGATCTTTGGGGACAGCGACCATGAAGATGCAATAGTTCCTTTGCCTTTTATTTTGGTGGTTGTTGATGAGCTGAACGACCTGATGATGGTGGCAGCGCGCGACGTCGAAGATAGTATTTGCCGAATCGCTCAAAAGGCTAGGGCTGTCGGCATCCATCTCATCATCGCTACTCAGCGCCCCTCTGTAGATGTCATCACCGGTGTCATAAAGGCAAATGTTCCATCTCGAATCGCGTTTTCTGTGGCATCGTTGGCCGACTCAAGGGTTGTTTTGGATCAAAGTGGTGCGGAAAAGCTCGTTGGTAAGGGAGATCTTCTCATGATCACTGCGTCCTCGTCTCATCCTAGACGAGTGCAGGCACCCTGGGTGACAGAGTCAGAGGTTAGACAGGTGGTTTCGCATTGGTTGAGACTTGGTGGTCCTAGTTACGTCGAAGGTGTGGAAGGTGACAGCGGCGGTAGAGAGTCGATGTTTAGTGGCTCTTCCCAAGATGACGATCTTTACCGGGAGGCTGTCAAATTGGTCGTCGGTTCTCAATTGGGATCTACCTCTATGTTGCAGCGAAAGTTGAAGGTGGGTTTCGCCCGTGCTGGACGAATCATGGATCTATTGGAACAGGGTGGTATAGTTGGTCCTCCGGAAGGATCCAAACCCAGAGCTGTGCTGGTTACCCCAGAACAATTAGAGGATCTTAACATCTAGACATCGCTACGGACTGCTTCGGCTAGGCTATCGCTTTGTCCGAGTGGGCAAGGTTGGGCTTATTCGATGTTTGGGAGGTTTGTGTGGCGAAGAGAGACAAAGGTTCATGGACGGCGTCTAGAGGGTCTTCACGAAGCTATGGATCTCACTCTTCAAGAGGGAGCTTTGCGCTTCGAAGAGTAGTAGCTGTGTTGGTCGGTCTTGTCGTCTTGGTTGTGGCAGTGGGTGTAATTCAGGTTCTAAGACCAGTACCAGCCCCTACCTTTACGTCTTCGATGAACCTCCCTGCCTCAGTCGGTGGACGGGCACCGACGATACCATGGCCCACTCAAGGATCGGCGACTTTAGATGTGCAGGGGATTGGGTCCTTCGGATCGCACGGTTCCAGTGCTCCTGTCCCAATAGCTTCTGTCGCTAAGATGACGACCGCTCTTTTGATCATCCACGATCATCCACTTCAGCTTGGTCAAAGCGGACCGAGTCTCACCTTAACGCAGTCTGACTATCAAACCTATCTGCAGATGAAAGCGGCTGTCGACTCTGTTATGGCGGTTGCACCTGGTGAAACCCTAACGGAGTATCAACTTTTGCAAGCTCTACTCATCCCTTCTGCCGACAATATCGCGATAACGTTGGCCCATTGGGATGCCGGCTCGGTAAGCGCATTTGTCGCTAAAATGAACACTTTTGCTAAGCAACTTGGCTTAAAGGGAACTACTTATACAGATCCCTCAGGCCTTAACTCAAGTACGGTATCAACTCCTCAAGATCAGCTAAAAATCGCCGAGTTGGTGGAGAAAAATCCAGTTCTGGCTCATATCGTGTCGGAACCCCAAGCTACGCTTCCGGTGGTAGGGGTCGTCTACAACGTTGACTATGACCTGGGTCACGACGGAATCATCGGAGTCAAGACTGGATCCACCCCAAGCGGTGGCGACTTTGCCTTCGCCGCCGACGTCAACGTGGCGGGAGGTGCTACTGACAAGGTAGTGGGCGTTGTCCTCGATCAGCAGGGATTGCAGCCCTTGATCACTGCTTTGGATATGGCAAAAACTTTAGTCAAATCGGTAGCATCGGTTCCTCGGTCGGTGTCAATCGTCACCTCGGGAGGTGTGGTTGGACGTATTTCAGTAGCCGGTGTGGGTTCCATTCCAGTGGTGGCGAAAAACGCTATCTCTGCACAGGAATGGCCCGGGTTAACACAGTCATCTAACTACAAGTTTACCTTGAAGAAAGCTCCCATTAAAAAAGGTCAAGTAGTTGGAGTTTTGACGATCCAAGTTGGTGAGCAACACTTTAGCACGATCCTCTTGGCGGGAGCATCCATTGGATCTACTCCACTTGGATATCGTCTTACTCATCTCTAGGATCGAAAGTTGTGATGGGCGAGGAGACTTCTTTGATACAAGGTACAGTTCGAGTCCCTGGTTCTAGCGCTAACTTAGGACCGGGATTTGACGTGTTGGCTCTAGCGGTCTCGCTGTACATAGATGTTAGAGCATCGCTATCTGATAGGTTTGAAGTAACGGCAATAGGGGAAGGATCAGAGATCGAGGTGAACTCTGATCACCTCGGAGCGATTGTGGCTCGCGAGGTCTTGGGGCACGATAACGTGCATCTTCATATAAGGTCCGAGATTCCGTTCGCGCGTGGTCTGGGATCCTCTGCTGCTTTTGCAGTTGGAGTGGCATATGCACTGGGTGCAAAGGATCCGCTTTTAATAGCGACAAAGTTAGAGGGCCATCCTGAAAATGCTGCTGCGTCTTTTTGTGGTGGTCTCGTTGCGGCTGGTGTCGTAGACGGAGAGCCGGTAGTTGAGAGGCTGAATATCGACCAGCAGATTGGTTTGGTGGTTGTAGTGCCAGATGCTCGACTTTCAACGGCAGAGTCCAGAAAGACCTTGACTTCCTCGGTTACTCGTGAAGATGCGGTCTTCAACCTCCAGAGGGCAGTGCTGCTCTCACATGCGCTTTCCAACATCAATCACCTCAGAGAGGGTCTTTTCGACGACAGACTCCACCAGTCACAGCGCTCTCGACTTTTTCCAAGTGCTATATCAATAATTGACGTGTTGGTTCATAGCGGTGCTGTTGGCGCGACATGGTCGGGAGCGGGCTCTTCAATGATAGGGTTTGTTGATTCCAACGACTCACCTGGCATTGTGGAAGAAGTCAGATCACATCTGAAGAGCTTGGAGATAAAAGCTCAAGTACTCTCCGTGGAGGTTGATACTAAAGGAGCGAGGGTGCTGCCGTCAGAGGCTGCGGAGTAGATCTTATGGTGTCGTCCACTTTGAGCTGGACCATTGAGATCTCGGTTTGACCATGTAGACTAGATGTTTTGCAAGGTGTGATGACGTGGCGAAGTATTGGTTGGAGACCTTGGGTTGTCCGAAAAATCAAGTCGATTCGGACAGGCTTATGGGTCGGCTGGAGTCAGGTGGCTTCGAAGAGGCAGATGGAGTTAAAAGCGCAGATGTAGTAGTGGTCAATACATGCGCTTTTATCGATGCTGCAAGGGAAGAGTCGATCGAGACGATACTTGAACTGGCGTCCGTAAAATCCAATGGAGCCAAGCTGGTTGTAACTGGGTGTTTGGCTCAGCGCTACTACGACGAACTTGTTGAGACCATGCCAGAGATCGATATAGTGGCGAGATTTGGAGAGGACTTTACAGAAGCGGTAATGCTTGGTAATACCATCCTGCGAAAGTCGAAAGCCGGTCAGGACTCGCAGACACAAGGACCAACTCAGCTACCAACGATGGACCTTTTGCGACTGCCTAGAAGGAAATCTCAATCTCCCTGGGCGTATGTGAAGGTAGCAGAAGGATGCAATAAGAGCTGTGGCTTTTGTTCCATTCCATCTTTTCGGGGTAGACAGGTTTCAAAGTCTATTGAAGAGATCGAAAGGGAGGTCTCAGACCTGGCGATCCAAGAAGTGATATTGGTGGCACAAGACCTGGCGAACTACGGCATAGATATCTACGGACATTCAGATCTTGTTACTCTGTACGATAAGATTTCTAACATAGCTCCTTGGGTGAGATTGCTGTACGTATATCCAACAGGACTTACAGATGAACTCATGGAGAGAGTTGCTTGGAGTGACGTTCCCTACTTCGATCTTTCCTTGCAACATGTTAGCGCTAAGCATCTGCGAAGGATGAGACGAATAGGTTCATCCAAAACTGTGCTTGCGAAGATCAAGAAGATACGATCTTTACGTCCAGACGCAGTCTTTAGAACGTCATTCATTCTTGGTTATCCTGGCGAATCCGAGGAAGATCAGGAGATCCTTAAAGACTTCATAGAAGAAGCAGAGTTGGACTGGGTTGGGTTTTTCCCGTACTCGTTGGAGCAGGATACATTTGCCGCCGGTCTTTCTGACCAGGTTGACCGTTCTCTCGCTGTCGAAAGGATTAACGAACTGAGCGAAGTTCAAGATCGAATTACACGATTGAAGAGAATGTCGCTCATTGGGAAAGAGGTGACAGTGCTCATGGACAACGACGGGCGTGCCCGAAGTTTTCGAGAGGCACCTGAGATTGATGGGGTATGTTTTGTGAATGCTTCGGTCACAGCTGGTAACTTCGTGACCGGTAACGTTGTAGATATTAATGGCGTCGATCTAGTCATTGGAGCTATAAAAAAGCTCTAAAGTGTACTTAGATGATTCGAAGCGTATATGGTCCTACAGCAATTAGGACGACAGCCAACTTAATTACGTTACTTAGGATTTTAGCGCCTCCGGTAGTTGTACTTTTTGTGCTTTACGACAAGGGGAGCTACTGGTCTGCTGCGATGTGGTTTGTGCTTGCCCTTACTGATGGCTTTGATGGTTTTATAGCTCGCAAACAGGGGGCTACGAAGTCGGGAGCATTTCTTGATCCTTTGGCAGATAAGTTGATGGTATTTGCAACGTTTGGTGCTTTGGTCTACCTCGGGCGAATTTCGATTTGGCTAGTGCTTGTTATGGGTGCAAGAGAGTTGGCAGTTAGTTTCTATCGTACATTCGCTTTGAGAAGAGGAATCTCTGTGCCGGCGCGCGCTCTTGGCAAACTCAAGATGGTATCACAGCTTTTTGTTATTGAACTTGCTCTACTGCCTAACTATCAAGCGTTTTCTTGGTTTATTCCACCACTTATGATTTTGGCCACAGCGTTAGCTTTGCTTTCGGCGTTTCAATACTTTCGAGACGCTAATCTCGCTTCGTAATGCTAGAGATGACGGTGTCCGATGGCGCCCAAAGACAAGAAAAGTACGCAGCGTACAATCGATAAAATGTAAAGGTAAATAGGTATGCTCTAATGGCGTGGTTTAAGCTCCTGCTTGTAAGAAGTTCCCATGATGTTGGCGATACCGTCGAAGCGTGTAATGCTAGTGGTCGAAAACTGGGATAAAAAGGTAGGGCGCACGGTTTCGAACTCTTTTCGATGGGTAGTTGACACCAATTTTAGGAGCCGGAAACTGCGCACGTTCCTCATGTGGCTATTTCCGATCGAAATAGCCCCGCCTTACCGGGACGATGGACTTGATCCAGTTTTTCAGGTATCCACATAAATGTCAATGTCAATAGGGTCAAATCCTTCTAAAACGCTCCAAGAGAACAGCTAGAATTCATCGACATGAGTCTCGAAGATTCTGACATCGACGAACTGAGGAAGCTGGAGGAATCGCTTTGGGTTGAGGCAACACGATTCGATCCGCTTTACATGGATAGGGTCCTAGCCCCAGAGTTCTTTGAATTCGGCCGATCAGGCCGTATCTATTCGCGAAGAGAGTGTTTGGCAGTCATGTCAGGCGGACCTATCGGAGCCCGGCTACCTCTACCCAACTTTACCGTGCAAGAGTTGGACGCTAATATCGCGCTCGTGACCTATCGCAGCGAGGTGACCTACGACCCCTTACAGGCGGCTAACCGCAGCTCGCTTTGGGTGAGAGCCAACAACGGCTGGAGGTTGGTGTTCCACCAGGGCACTCCTGCGAACCTACGAGGTGCCCAGGAATGCTGATCATCTAGGCTTGTACGGCCCGGCGGACCGCCCTTGCATTCGTGACGAGACTGGGTTCGAGGTATCTCACGGCGGTTAGGAGATGATAGGACTGTCATACCGTGATCGAAGACCCCATAATAATCATCAGGAGGCTTGCGGCGAATGGCATCCTGGCGCAATTGACTCCTATAGGTTTGTCGATGACGACCCTTTCCCATGACCCCAGATCTCAGGGAAAAGAAAAAGACTGCCCAGGCTGAATTACGTTAGGCATGTCTCGCCTACCTCAGGCAGAAGCAGCGATAGGTATCGCACTTGAGAAGTCCAAAGGGTGACGACGGTGAAGTTCAAGACATGAAATGCAGAACTTACGGTAACGACAGTGAAGGCACGAGGTGAAGTTGACCGCCTCGTCCAAGAGGTACGCGCTAGCTTTGCCCGAATACCACTACACAGTGTGCGTCCAGAGGCAGCATTCATGGACGAGCAGAGAAAGCTCGTGACTCATGCAATCCGATGTCCACTTAAAATTGCTGCATCCATGGAGGTTGTTCATGATGTCACTGAGCGTTGATGAGTCATGGCGGCCAATATAGCTTTACTTTCCACTCCCAACTATATTACGGTCTCGCCCATTGCAAATGTAAATTTCCGAGAGCTACGCGCGTCTGTGGCTGCCATGGCTAAACGTTCAACAGCTTCAAGTAGGACTTGAGAGGGCAAAGTGTATGGAAGGCGAATAAAACCCTCCAGAGTACCCGGCATACCGAATCTCGACCCCGGAGCGAGACGAACCTGGTAGTGCTCTGCTGCTGTTGCTAGGGCTGTGCTGTTTCTATTGTCGATGTTGACCCATAGTGAGAGTCCCCCGGATGGTACCTTGAACTGCCAGGTAGGATGATGGCGTTTAAGAGCTGAAACGAGTGCATCACGTTGATTTCGAAGGTTTTGTCGCCTTGATTCCAACAGATCGTAATTTTGTGCTAACAGCTCAACCGAAAGAAGTTGGTCAAGGATTGGACTTCCCATGTCGAGAGCGATACGTTCTTGAACCAAACGAGCAACGATATCACGTCCGGCGCGAATCCACCCGATGCGTAGTCCTCCCCAGTACGCCTTGCTCATTGAACCGATCGAGATTACTGTATCGTCTCTTGAAAAACTTGCGGTAGAAGGAGGAAGCTCTTGGTTATCGATGCTGAGTTCTACAAAGCTCTCATCGACCAAGAGATGAGATCCGCTTGACTGCGCTGCTCGTACCATATCTTGTCGACTTGTTGCATCCAAGAGTTTTCCAGTTGGATTATGGAAGTCGGGAATCATGTAGATGAGTCGTGGCAGGACTTGACGAACCGTCCTCGTGAAAGTTGTAAGCGATTCTTCTGTTCCGACGGTGATAATCCTGAAATGGTTGCGATTGAAGAGGTCGATCGCACCTGGATAGGTCGGGGACTCAAGGACGACCCGATCCATTGGACTGCCAAGTGCTCGTACCGCAAGGGCAATTGCTTGGAGCGCCCCATTTGTTATAAGAATCTGATCAGCAGAGGTTGGGAGTCCTCGACTTGTGTATATTTGGGCAATCTTCTCTCGCAGCACTGGTAGTCCATGAGAGTGATATCCGTGATCGCCGAGATATCTCGGTAAAGACGCGCTGGCCCTCGAGAGTGCGTCTGCAATGCGTTCATCGCCAGGTGGAGCTGCAACAACTAGATCGATCCAGTTTGATTCACTGAGGACGGACGAGCCCCAGATGGTTCCAGATCGAACATGTCGATGAGGTAATGCGGTCCAACTTCCACCCCCACGACGGCTTTTCAACAGACCCTCGTCTCTGAGGAGTTCGTACGCTGCTGAAACTGTCGTTCGACTCACATAAAGAGCAGATGCCAAGGGCCGTTCTCCAGGCATTCTGGCCCCAAGTGGAATTCGAGCATCCACTATCAGGCTTCGAATACTTAGAGCGAGACGTGCATAGAGAGGTCCTTTCACGCTCACCGACTGCCAGCCACCCAACAGTTTTACCAATTCCATCTTTTCAATTGATCGTAAATTAAGTGCCAGTTGATCTCTATTGGCTTCTGATTGTAGGTCCATATACATCTACAATACACCTATGTCAATACGGTGCAATCTGAAAGCAGGACTAAGACGAGCGTGCAACGTGGGACTGAGTGCAATCGCTCCAGTACCTACTGATTATCGGATGCGAAGAATTCTGCAACTAGTTATCGGACTTGTGCTCTATGGAATAAGCGACTCAATTCTGGTAATAGCGGGACTTGGGGTGGATCCATGGGATGTACTTAATCAAGGACTTGCGCGCCATAGCGGTATTCCCATTGGTACCTGGGCAATACTTGTGGGAGTTGGAGTGCTCACATTGTGGATTCCACTTAAACAACGACCCGGACTGGGCACCCTTCTCAACGTCATACTGATAGGTCTCACAATGGATCTCGTGCTTATGACGATACCTATCATTCACGGATGGTATCGTTGGCCCGCTATGGTATTAGCGGTTGTAATGAATGGGGTGGCTACCGGCTGTTACATAGGTTCTAACCTTGGTCCAGGACCTAGGGATGGACTCATGATGGGGATCTCTGCCCGAGGTCACAGCATCCGGGTAGTTCGTACCTTTATAGAACTGACGGTAGTGATCGTTGGATGGCTACTTGGTGGTAGTGTTGGTTTCGGTACGCTTACCTATGCGGTCGCTATCGGGCCACTTGCACATCTTCTCATTCCGAGACTTAGCGTTACCCGCGTTATTCCCAAAGAAGCAGTTGAGGAGTCCTCGTGAGGTATTTTTTAGATAGGTCAGTGAAATGTGATCAGCGTTCAGGACGACGCTAATGATGTCTTTGTTTAATGAACCATTACATAATATCTTGACGATATTTAATGTTTAGTCAGTCTCGTGAACTCTGTGATTGCCTGTTACGCTCCAGAACACCCTTGCGTATTTTGGAAGTCTTTTCTTTCCAAGCATTATCGAGTTAGGTTGCTTTGAGGATGTTCGTTTACAACCAAAGTGAAAACATCTGGTCGAGAGTAGTGACCGGTAGCGTCGAAGTCAAAACGAGACTCCTCGATCTGAGTCAGATCAAGATCGGCATACAGGATCCCCTCTTCGTTGTATAAGGGACCCTGCAGATAACGTCCGAGGGGATCAATAATCGCGCTGCCTCCGCGACACAGTTCGTTGGATAGATGTTCTAGCTCCTTGTAGCAGGCTAGATCTGTAGGGTACATGTCTTTTGTCATAAATTGAATTGAGGACAAAACGAAACACCGACCTTCACAGGCGATGTGTTGGAGGGTGGCCTGCCAGGTGTCTCTGGCATCAGCTGTGGGCGTTATGTAGATGGATATTCCCTTTTCGTACATGGCCGCCCGTGCTAAAGGCATGTAATTCTCCCAACAGATAAGTCCACCGATCTTTCCGTATGGGGAGTCTACGACCGTTAGCGTACTTCCGTCTCCCTCTCCCCATATCAGACGTTCTGAGGCGGTCGGTTTCAACTTTCTATGCTTACCAAGTATTTCTCCATTTGGTCCGAAGTAGACCGTTGTTCCATAAAGTGTTCCTTGTGATCCATGATCGGCGCGTTCGATGATTCCCATGACAACATAGACCTGGACTTGGGATATGGCGCTTGACAATCGCTGCATCTGTGGGCTAGGAATGCTTACGGCACTACGCCAATACCTTCCCCAGTCCTTGCGACCGTCTGATCTGCGCATTCCGACCGCGGTTCCGAAAGAAAGCCCTCGTGGATATCCAGATAAGAACGCTTCTGGGAAGACGATAAGTTGAGCGCCATTTGCTGCCGCTTCCTCGATCAGGCGGCAGGCCTTGTCAACGCTTCGCTCTAGATCCATCATGACGGATGAGGCTTGTATGACTCCTACCCTAACTACGTCCTCAGACCGCATTTGTGTCTCCTTACACTGAAGATGATCTTCGCTACCACGGATTCGCCAACAGCGAAACTTGAAACCAAAGTATCTTTGCTTATAGTACTTGTCTCCGCAGAAACGGTCAACCTAGGCTTCTGTAAAGAATTGAGTTCAAAGATTTTTGAACCAACGGGAGCGCTATCCCCTTCCGCAATAACGGAGGGGTCAAGCGACCTCATCCTTTTTTGGTCTACCTGGTTTACGTCCGGGGAGTCTTTGATTCTCGACATACTTCTTCACAATCTCTAGTGGGGCTTCACCACAAGATATAACAGCATATGAGGGTGACCAGAAGTGGTTCCCCCACAAAGCATCTTGGACTTCCGGCCAGTTCTTTGCCCTTACTCTCATGGCTGAGAGTGTCTTCATAGACATCACCAGTCTCGATAGGGCAACTTTAGGTGGATAGCTAATCAACAGGTGAACATGATCACCGTCTGTTTCAAATGCATCGAGGGTGGTATCAAAACGAGTACATACCTCTAAAGTCGCAGATCTGATCTCGTCACTTACTCTGTCTGTCATCACATTACGTCGATATTTAGGCACCAGCACAATGTGTGCATGTAACTGATAGACCACATGTCTTCCGTTGCGCCAATCATCGATCATGCAGTGCAATATAGTACATAGCAATTAATGCTATTGTAGGATCGATATGGTTGCCAAGTCTGGATCGGACAGTGAAAAGAC
>JAJYFP010000001.1:0-1515 GCA_021790855.1 Actinomycetes bacterium | reverse complement strand
CCTTATCCGGTGCCAGCTATCGCCTAGCTCACGACTCATGCCATAGTGCAGCGCTGTTATGGAACCAAGGCGTCGATTGGGTTCATGCCCAGTGGAAGGCTGAGCGCTCTCCAGGTAAATACGATATCCAAGGGTTTCTCAACTCGTTACCTTTGCAAGATCGTCCACTACACGCCCATACCACCGAGATAATCGCTCACGACCTCCATGAAGTAATAACTACATCTAGAACAAATAACAAAAACGGGATGAAGGTAAGATCTCCTTGGCGCAAGAAGAACTACCGCCCTCTCTCGTTCTCAAAGGGATATGGCTGGCGAATCTCAGATAATCAACTCCACCTGTCGCTAGGTAGAGGCCGTCCTCGTATCGACTTAGCTGTTCCTGAAGTCTGTGATTCAGCAACTGCCAACCCAGTACCATACGACAAGTGGGGCGAGATCCAACTGTGCTGGGACCAAGATCACAGACGGTTCAGCCTGCATATTCCTTACCAGACGGTGCGTGAAAGCTCTCATGGAAACGCCATCACCGCTATAGACGAGGGAATCATCAACTCTATGGCACTTGCCACTTGGGTAGACGACAAGACTGTAGACGTCACCATTGTCAACGGACGCGAAGCCCGAGCGATCAAACGCCAAAGAAACAGAGCTGTTGGCCAACTCCAGCACAAGATCAGTAAGTGTAGACCCGGATCAAAGAGGTACAGAAGACTGGTAACAGCGAGGAAAAAGGTAAACGGAAAGACAAAGCTATCTCTTCGTGACTTCGACCATCAGGTATCACGCAAGGCGGCTAATCACGTCATCAACCACAACACAGGCAGGCTAATAGTTGGTGACGTAAGGGGGATCGAAAAGGAAACCAAAGCCAAAGGGCGCATAGGCCGCCACGGTCGTCAACAACTCTCCCAGTGGTCAAGAGGAGCACAGGAGCGATATCTCAACGAGAAAACTAACTTAGGGATAGAGCACTTAAACGAGTCTTACTCTAGCCAAACTTGCCCAGCGTGCAAAACACGCAACCGGCCATCAGGCCGACACTACCGATGCAAGAACCCAGTTTGTGGATTTACTTGTCATCGAGACGCCGTAGGAGCGATCAACATCCTCCAAAAAGCGATAGAAGGGGTGTACGTGCCCATAGGACCGGATGTGACAATCCGAGTCACGTATCTCCGGGCTGTCGAACGCTGGTCCCCAGATCAGCGCAAGGCACACCACATGGTGCAGCGCCGCAAGGCCAGAGCCCTGAGTATCGCCCAGAACCGGGCCTTGTCTGAGGCATCTCAGACTAGCAAGCCGAAGCTAGCAAACTCATCTACCAGTACCAATTCATTAGTACCAGACCAGTCGGTCGCGGTGGCGTGATGGGAGCGATGTTCGGTAACCCCAACCAAAACGGCGGAGCCAGAAGCCCCGTCTGTAAAGGTGGGGAGGTTCACAATAGTTAGATTCTAGAAACTTTTGCACCTGACTGTTCGAGTCAGAACAACCAAGTCACCTTTACACA
>JAJYFP010000161.1 GCA_021790855.1 Actinomycetes bacterium | reverse complement strand
TACCGGCGATACACACTACATCGCAACTACCCAGTTCGAATCCACCGATGCTCGCAAGGCCTTTCCTTGCTTCGACGAGCCAGACTTGAAAGCTACATTCAAAATACATTTGGTAGTTCCCAAGCACCTTGAGGCGATCTCCAACTACCCCGTTCAGTTAATTGACGAGATTGAACCCTCACTAAAACGCGTCAGTTTCCAAGAGACCATGCCAATCTCCACATACCTTGTCGCATTCATAGTCGGGTCTTTCCAGTCGCCAAAAACCGTAACCACAGAGTCTAACGTACCTATCCGAGTTTTATCGATAGAGGGCTCTAGTGAGCTCAGTGAGTTTGCATACGAGGTGGGGAGACACGCTGTTCGGTTTTTCGAGGAGTGGTTCCAGATTCCTTATCCAGCTCCGAAACTCGACCTCGTCTCAATACCTGACTTTCAGGCCGGAGCTATGGAAAACCTAGGTGCAGTAACCTTTAGGGAAGCACTGTTGCTTATAGACACAAAAACCGCCTCTAAAGCAGAGCTCGAACGGGTCGCAGACGTCATCTGCCACGAGATTGCACATATGTGGTTCGGAGACCTCGCAACCATGAAGTGGTGGAACGGAATTTGGCTCAACGAAGCCTTCGCTACCTATATGGAGCTTGTCGCCTGCGACGCCTTTAGGCCGAAATGGAACAGGTGGGACTCCTTTGGAACCAGCCGTTTAGAAGCTATGGACGTAGACGCGATGCCTTCAACTAGACCGATCGAGTATCCAGTCATCTCTCCGGCAGACGCTGAAGACATGTTCGACCTTCTAACCTACGAAAAAGGCGCCTCGGTCTTGCGGATGATTGAACAGTACCTGGGAATCGAGAAGTTCCGATCTGGTGTCTCTCTCTACCTCGAAAAGTACCGACTCGCAAACGCCGAAACTACCGATCTTTGGGATTGTATCGAAGAAGCAAGCGGTCAGCCAATGGGGCAGATCATGAAAAGCTGGGTATTTCAGGGAGGACATCCGCTCATAACCTCATCAAGAAGCGGATCTACTCTTACTATCAGACAGGAGCCATTCGCTTATCTAAGTAGAGCGGAGGACTCAAAGGGAAGTATTGGCGACTCATGGTTGGTACCACTAAGCATCAGAGTTGGCAACAAGACTCAGGTCACCCTGCTTACAGACAAGTCTCTTGATTTGGACTTAGGAGAAGAAGGTGAAGACCTGTTTGTAAATGCTGGAGGAACTGGGGTGTATCGAACAAGATACGAAGGCTCACTTCGTGACAGTATCGTCTCCAGATATAGCACCTACAGCGTCCTAGAGAGATTTAACCTTATATCAGATACATGGGCATTAGTTTTAGCAGAGAAAGAGTCTCTAAAACACTACGTTACCTTACTGCGGCATTCAAAGTCCGAGAGAAACCCCAACGTACTCCGTATCATGTACTCTACCCTCTCGCTGATGCATCGTATCGCCGATGAAAATCAAAAGGGGGTCGTCAAAGACCTATGTGTAGAGATTTTTTCGCCGATCATCGACGAGTTTCAACTGGACGAGAACGACAACGAGCCCGAAGAGGTCTCCTTGGCCAGAGCGATAGCCTTTGAAGCCCTTGGAGTGATCGGACGAGATCGAGAGATCAGCGCCAAAGCACAAGATCTGTTCAGGCTTGATATCTCTGGTGTTTCAACCTTACCTCCTAACCTAGCCAACCCCGTTCTCAGGACTGTAGCTACACACGGTGATGACAGTGATTTCGCGTTTATGTTAGATCGATATCGCAATCCAAGAGATCCTCAAGATCGCCTACGAAACCTTTATGCAATAACTGCATTTAAGTCACCTACTTTGACACAAAAGGTCGCCGAGATGTGCAGATCAGAGATTCGCATTCAAGACGCCTTCATAGTCTTAGCCAATCTTGTTGGTAATCCACACACAGGGGACAGGGCAATTAACTTCATATTTGACAACTACGAGGAGCTAAGTGAACGTTTCCCAGACAGGGGAAGGTCATCGATGTTTCGAACCATATCTCTCCTTTGCGGAGAGATATCTTCAAAACTAGCGCCAGAGATATTCCAGTTCTTTGAAGAGCACGAAATGCCAACGGGACGGCGAACCCTCTCTCAACAGCTTGAAAGATACCGCCTCAACCTCCGATTTAGAGAGAACTACGGATCGAAGATCACTGAGGCACTATCCTAGGCTTTGTCAACTTGAAACATTCGGATCGCTTCGGAGATCTCTACAGTGAAAGAGCAATGAGTTAGCTGAACGTCGGAGATGGAAAATAACACCAAAGTTCATGACAAGATACTGGTCGTAGACGACGAGATATCGCAGCGTAAGCTAATAAAAACGTACCTCGTAAAAGACGACTACGAAGTGATCGAAGCCGGCGACTACGTGGAGGCGATGCGCGCCATGGAACAAAGTGCGCCGGACCTAGCTCTTATCGACGTGATGCTACCCGGAAACGACGGATACGACTTAGTAAGAGCGATTCGTACTCGATCCAATATCCCCATCATCATGCTCACTGCCCGCGGTGAGGAGGCAGCGAAGGTAGCCGGATTGGAGATTGGTGCCGATGACTATGTAGTGAAACCTTACTCCCCCAACGAGGTGCTCTCCCGCATTAGGGCACATCTTAGAAGGGCAAAGGGAGACAGAAAGTACGTTTCCACCGTTGATATCGGAGAGGTTCACCTTGACCGTGCCTCTAGGCGTTGTTTCGCAGCAGATAGAGAGATAGAGCTATCAAGACGCGAGTTCGATCTACTTTGGATATTTGCCACAAATCCCGGCAAGGTATTTACTAGAGAGAGTCTTTTGATGGCTGGTTGGGGGACGAGTTATGTAGTCGAAAAGACGGTAGACGTACACATCGCCTCTCTTCGTAAAAAACTCGGCGATGTCTTGAACGTAAAGTCTCTACGCGGCATAGGTTACCGGCTAGACGTGTAATGCTCAA
>JAJYFP010000160.1 GCA_021790855.1 Actinomycetes bacterium | reverse complement strand
AGCTCTTTGCCGCAATATCTCTTAGTCTTAGGTCGTTTCCATCTAATAGGCTAAGCCACACTCTCTCTATGAAAGCAGAGAAAAGAAACGACTTTGTACAGCTTTGTGCGAAGTTACCGTTAGGTAATTCTACAACTACGTAGTTCAAGTACTCGTGAGGTTCTCTAAGAAACGCCAACTCATCTTCGTCTCTGACTGCACCTTCCAGCTCGCTTGCGTAAGTGAAAAGGTGGCGTGCTTGGCCAAGAAGATCTAACGCAACGTTGCTTAGAGCGATGTCCTCTTCGAGTGTCGGTGCTAAACCACACCACTCTGCCATCCTTTGCGATGCTATAAGAGCGCTATCGGCTAGCCTTAAAACGAAACTGAAAGTGTTAGCACTTTGTGCCCCAAATCTAACTGCATTCATATGTTTTGTATTCCTTTGGGTAAGGTGTAAAACGTTGGGTGTCTATATATCTTGTCTTTAGAAGGATCGAAAAGCATATCCTTGTCACTTGGATCAGATGCAGTGATACAGATCGAGGGTACCACCCAAATACTGACGCCTTCGTTTCTCCGAACGTATACGTCTCTAGCGTTTGTAACCGCCATCTCGGCGTCAGCAGCGTGTAATGAACCCACATGGCGGTGTTCTAAACCGTTAGCACTTCGTATGAACACTTCATATAAAGGAAGCTCCAAGTTCTTCTTCGATTCATCTCGTATCATTTAAATGCACCACCTTTGCGCTTTAAGGCATGAGCCATTGATGCCTCACGAACCCAGGCACCGTCTTCCCATGCTTTTCGTTTAGCCTCAATACGATCCCTGTTACACAGCCCATTACCCGAAATGACCCGCCGGAACTCCGACCAGTCGATCTTTCCGAAGTCGTAATGTCCTCTCTCCTTATTCCATCTAAGGTCTTGGTCTGGTAAGTTCACGCCTAGTATCTCAGCTTGGGGTACCGTGACGTCGATAAAGTTCTGCCTTAGTTCATCGTTGGTTACTCTCTTGATACCCCAAGCTTTGGACTCTCCGGAGTGTACAGAGTCTTTGTCTTCTGGGCCAAACATCATAACAGTTGGCCACCACCATCGGTTTACGGCGTCTTGAACCATCTCCTTCTGTTTTTCTGAGCCATGCATCATCTCACTTAAAAGCTCGAAACCTTGGCGTTGATGGAAAGACTCTTCTTTACAGATCCGGACCATTGCTCTTGCATATGGGCCATAAGAACATTGGGTTAGTGGTATTTGGTTCATTATCGCGGCTCCGTCGACAAGCCATCCTATGACGCCAACGTCTGCCCAGGTCAAGGTCGGGTAGTTGAAGATCGATGAGTACTTAGCTTTTCCATGTAGGAGATCTTCGTAAAGTACATCCCTGGACACCCCAAGTGTCTCTGTCGCGCTATAGAGATAGAGGCCATGTCCCCCTTCATCTTGAACCTTTGCAAGTAGTATGGCCTTACGCTTCAATGTGGGAGCGCGTAGTATCCAGTCTCCTTCTGGGAGCATCCCGATTACCTCCGAGTGGGCGTGCTGACTCATCTGCCGTACTAAGGTACCGCGATATCTATCTGGCATCCAGTCTTTTGGTTCGACTACCTGGCCTTCAGCAATGCGTTTCTCGAACTGAGCTCTATAATTTTCGACTGGGTCGCACTTGTTGTCTTCGATTGGATCTGCACCAAGTGATTGAGCATTCATAACGGTTCCTTTCTGGAACTTTTTACCTCTGACGACGATCTAAGACTCTCTTGGCCTTCCCGGTAGAGGCTCGTTCAATCGCGAAGGGTTCAACGACAGACACCATCACTGAGACACCTATCATGCTCTTTATATGGTGGGCTAGATCTCGTTCGGCCTTTGTCCTTACATCTGCTGTATCGGATCTACTTCGAATCTCAACCTGTACCTCTAAGGTATCGAGAGGACCTTTTTTATCCAAGACAAGAAGATACTGTGGCGCAAGAGCAGGGACTTTGGCGATGATATCTTCAATTTGGGTGGGGAACACATTAACACCCCGAACTATCAACATATCGTCGGAACGACCTTGGATCTGTTTCATTCTTCGCATTGAAGTGGATGTAGGCGGAAGGAGACATGTTAGATCACGCGTTCTGTACCTGACGATAGGAAGGGCTTGTTTTGTAAGGGTAGTTAGCACTAGTTCGCCGTCTACTCCCTCTGGAAGTACCTTACCTGAGATTGGATCAATGACCTCGGGATAGAAGTGGTCCTCCCAAATGATCGGACCATCCAACGTCAAACCACTCTCACTTGCTACTCCCGGCCCCATTACCTCGGAGAGTCCATAGATATCAACTCCAACCATTGAGGTGCGTTCCCTAATCTCAGATCTGATGGCTGTAGACCAAGGCTCAGCTCCAAAAATACCTATTCGCAGAGAAAGCTCTTTTGTGTCTATTCCTTGGCTTGTCATCTCGTCAAGAATTGTAAGCATGTAAGAGGGTGTCGCCATAATTATAGTTGGCTTAAGGTCCTGAATAACAGCTATCTGCTTTTCGGTTTGGCCACCAGACATAGGGATCACTGCACAACCAAGCGCCTCTGCTCCGTAGTGTGCGCCTAAACCACCAGTAAAGAGTCCATACCCATAGGAAACTTGAACAATATCACTGGGAGTTCCCCCTGCAACCTCAATCGATCTGGCGACGAGGCGAGTCCAGTTGTTAATGTCAGATTGAGTGTAGGCAACTATAGTCGGTTTGCCTGTTGTTCCTGAAGACGCGTGAACCCTCACCACCTCACTCGGAGGAACTGCACACATTCCGAATGGATAGTTATCTCGTAAGACGTTCTTTTGGGTAAAAGGAAACTTTGAGATGTCACTCAACGACTTAAGGTCGCAGGGGTGTACGCCGAAGTTGTCAAATGCGTTGCGATAGTGGTTAACGTTCTCGTAAGCGTGTTTGAGAGTCCACCTAAGTCTCTCAAACTGAAGCTTCTCTATCTCTGTTCGAGATGCAGTAAGAATCTGTTCCATTACACTTCAACCTGGCGATCTTCTTGGATCACG